>JAREAF010000231.1 GCA_029240475.1 Rhodospirillales bacterium
CGCAACCCCAACCAATCCCGCGGATCGCGCCCCAGGCGCCACCCGGCACCGCGCCCTGAAAGCAGACCCCCCTGACCCTCATGAATGATCCGGGCTAGCTAGCGTGTTTGTAGCACAGGATCGCCCGATCTGTTCACCGCTTTGATGTCCGGACGGTTCTGTTCAGCCGCCGCGTTCAGCCGGGTCGCTATCTTGAGCAGGGCGATTGTCCACCGCTGCCACGCCGTGGTGCGGCCGATGCCGAGCCGGCGGGTGATCCACTTCCACGGCATGCCGTCTGCCCGCAGCCAGACCAGCCGCCGCTCCTCCGGGTCCAGCCAGCACAACCATCCAAGCGCCTCGTCCATCCGGTCGATCGCCTCGGGCGGCGGCGCCGAGCCCCGCGCGCCTGCGCATCGCGCTCCAATCATTGTCGGCCACAGGTCATAGAACCCGCGCAACCGGTCATCGGGCAGCCGCGCGAGCACGTCGACCGCCTCCTCGAGCCGCTTGCCAACCAGCTTCGGACTCCAGTTATCCTCGATCATGCCTCGGCGTCACTATCGAGCCTGCCGGAGCGGCGCCCGCTCGAATGCTCCAAGACCAGCTGCCAGACTAACTCGTCCCACGAGCGGGCGGGGTCGGCGCGCATCCCATCCGCCACGCGCGACGCGAGATCGTCGGGGGCGGGCGCGTCGGCAGCGTGTTGCCTGGCCTCCTCGATCGCGCCGCGCAGCCGGAAAGCAATGTAGTCGGACGCGATGCCCCGGCGGTAGGCCAGGGTCAGGGAGTCATTGTCGGGCAGCACCTTCGTGATGCCATGCTGCCCGAGCTTGCGCTCGATCCAGGCAACAAAATCCGCGCTGGCGAAGGCGTTCAGCTCGACTCGCCGGGTGCGCATGAACGCGATCTCCTCTGCGGTGGCGCCGTTCTCCCGCAGGTTCGGCGCGGGATCGGACCTATGGACGACATCCTCCGCTTCGAGCTCGCTGTCCTCGACGTCCTCGAGCCGAAGCCCCAGGTCGACCACCTCGATCCGGTTGCGGAACGCGTACCGCCTGGTATCCCGCCGGAGGGTGCCAAGGATGCTGAACCCGGACTTGTCGAAGTCGTGCAGCACGAGCAGCGGCACCTGGTGCGCCGCGCACAGCCGGTCGACCAGGAGCCGGCTCGCGGTGACCGACAGACCCTTGGTCGACATGATCGCGAGGTCGTAGCGTTCGGCGAGATGCACGGCTCGGAAGAGGGGCAGGAAGCCCTCCTTCTCGACGAACAGGATCGCGCCGTAGCGGTGGTCGGGTCCGCAGGTCGGGAAGATCGCCGGCTCCGGCAGGCCCACCTGCAGCTCAGGCAGCGTGTGCTCAGCGACGTCGCGGAGGTATCGGCGCACCTCGATCGTACCCAGCGCCACGGTGCGCCCGGTGTGCGGCTCGTGGAAGTGCCCACGGGCGTCGAACACCACGTCCCACTCGGCCGTCGCGCTTGGATGCTCGTTCATGAAGTCCGGCAGGAGCTGCTGCGTGAAGTACTGATCGTCGAGCGTGCGGCCGGTAAGGCGCTGGATCTCACCGCGCGCGGCATACATGATCTGGCGGGCGTGCGCCGGCAGCGTGCCGCCGCTGCTCGCCTTGAGGTAGGCCCGCGGCATCACCGACCATGCCGCCTCGCGGATCGTCATCCGGCGAGAGCGCACGAGGGCATCCCGCCGGCGGGAGACGCGCGAGGCTTCGCGCTCCTCGGCCTTGCGCTGGCGCGCCCAGGCGCCGGTGACGCTGCGGACGACATCGAAGATCGCGGTGCTGTCCATTCGGCTACCGCGTCATGACCACGGCAGACTTGCCGCGGTCGGTGTATTCCACCCGGGGGCAGGCGAGGTGCAGGAGTACGATCACCGGCTCGTCGCGATCCGCGCGCTGTTGGCTCAGCACGGTGTCGAGACTCTGGCGGGACGGTCCGACGGCGCGGAACGGGTTGAGGATGCCGGGCGACCAGTTGACGCCGGTGATCAAGCGGCGCGTGGTGAGATCCGGGCACCAGGCGAACGCGGCTTCGATGACCCAAGGCAGCCCGGCGGTCGTGCTCTTGACCTGCTTGTACTGGAAGGTCGCCATCTCGCACCCGGCTGCCTCGAGCCGGCATTGCAGGTGATCCTTGCCGATGATGCCCAGCGCCTCGGGCTTGACCGGCCGGGTGCACGCGACCATGGCATCGAGCAGAGCCTCGACTGCGGACCGATCGATCGTGCGACCGTCGCACAGCCGGGCGAGCGGGGCCCTCTGCAGACCCGTCGCAGCGAGCACCGCCTTCTGCTTCAGGCTACCGCTCAGGCCGCGGAACTCGGAGACGAACTCGCGGACGGTCCGCTCGCGGCCGAGCTCGACATCGTGTGTGAGGTACGCGGCGATCAGGTGCTCCAGGTGCTGAGGCGTGTACCAGTGCGGGCAGGTGGGGTCCGACGGCCGCCACTTTGGCCATTCCGGATCGGTCGCGCGAACGGCGGAGCGCTCGCCGAACCAGGTGACGGAGAGGGCGAGATGCGGGTTGAGCCAGGTGTAGTCGTCGGCGACTTGTAAGAATCGCTGTTCCGCGTCGGCCAGCATTGAGCCAGCTGACTCGGGCCAGGCGACCGTGATCGAGGTGCCGATCCTTACATCGTGCTCCTCATGGTGATGGCGGATCAGCGGCGCCTGCCGGAGCGCGTCGACCGCGAACTCGATCTGGTGGCGGAGACCGCGGGCGCAGATCTCGACGCGGCCGGCCTGGCCATCGAGGACGAACGGCATCGCCAGGATGGTCTTGAGCGCGTTGCCCTGGGCGCCGCGATCCGGCGCCACATATGCCTCGCGACTGGAGACACGGCTCGAGAAATCGAGGATGTCCGTGACCGTCTCCGGCGGCATGCCGGGACCATTGTCGACCACCGTGATCGCGCGCGGCTCGACCCGCACCGCGATCTCGGGAACGATGCCCGCCTCTTCACAGGCGTCGAGCGCATTGTCGAGCAGCTCCTTGAGAACCACCAACGGCCACGCGTCCGGCTCATGCCCGGTCTGTGCCACCAGCTCCTTGCGACTGCAGAACTCGAGGAGCCGGCTCGTGCGGAACGTCGTGCGCTCCAGGGTCGAGACTGCTGCCATCACGAGAGCTCCCACGCGAGACACCGCTCGGCAGGGTCGAGCGGATCGCGCGGCTGGCGGTAGTAGGTCTGCCGCGCACCAGTCTGGGTGCGGATCACCGCCTCGGTCGCGGTCAGGGCAGCGAGCTCTTTGCCGCGCAGCAGCAGCACCAAACCCATGCCTTGGATGCGGCCCCAGGGCGCCCGGCAGTGACATCCGAACAGCTCCCAGGTTGGCCAGCCCAAGGCCGCCGCCTGTGCCGCCCAGCCGCCGAGGAACCGCTCGGCGTCGACGATCAGCTGCTGCCATGGGCGCTCCGGGTAATTGCGAGGCGGGGGCATACGGCGCAGGCGAGCCACACCCTCGGCCCAAGCCGCAACGGTCTCGTTTGGCGACGTAGCGGCCACCGCTGGTTGTGCCGCAGCAGGCTGCTCGAGTCGCGACTGTCGTGCGCGCTGCAGATGATCGATCAAGTCTGTCTTGTGCAGGCGGACTTCCTCGAGGAGCGCCTGCGGCAGGGGTTTGGCGGCAGACAACCGAAGCCGATCTCCCTGAAGTGCGATCGCGCCCCCGGCCCGCTGCACCGCCTCGATCAGGGGAACGGCGCTCATAACTGCGATACCCCATTCGGTCGGGGGTAAGCGGAGTCGATCCGAGTGCGGACCTCTTGCGCAGCAGGATTTGGCTGCTGGACAGTTCCGCTGGCCCGTTTCTGATAGGCGCTGGCCAGTTTCGGATGGCGGCTGGTCAGTTTCTGGCCAGGCGAGGTGCCGATTTTCGAAGCGTTTTCAGTGCTCTGGCCAGTTTGGCCGGTTTGGCCAGTTTTCGGAACATAGGTCTCCTTAAGTTGCGCAATTTGTGCAAGCCTGCCCGTGGCTCCCGCACGATCGAGCGTCGGGAGGGTCATATCTCCACCTCCCAGCCGACCGCGTCGCGCAAATCACGTTCTTCCGGATCCCTATGTTTCAGTTTCTGGCCAAACTGGCCAAACTGGCCAGAGCCAGGCAATCCGCGGCTTTCCGGGCCTTCATCCTGGCCAGTTTCGTCGCGCTGGCCAATTTCGCCGCCGGATTGACCAGTTTCAGCGGCGAGGGTGCTCGCTCGAAGGTGCAGCAGATCGCGTCGCATGCCCTGGATCGTGAGGCGCACCGTGCTGCCTCGGGCCTGGTCGCGCGACGCGAGCAGCCCCTGCTCGTCCAGCCGCTTCCACAAGGTCCGCTGCTTGATCGGTATGCTCGTGCCCTGGTCACGCGCCAGCTTCTGCGCCGCCGCGAACGCGGCATCGGGATCCAGCAACAGGTCGTCGTGGCGGATCCAGCCCAGCCGCTCGCCGTACGGACGCGATGCTTCCCGTTCATCCCCAGACCCGGCGGCGTTGAGCTGCCAGCCCCAGTAGGCGGCGTCCTCTGGCTGCGTCCCGGTATCCGCGTCAGCAACATGAGCGCGGCCGCTGCTGATCGCCGACCTGAGGAGAGCCAGAAAACGTCTGGCAGGCTCCTCGCTCTCCTGGTGCCCGCGCTGCACCTCCGCCGAGTCGGTCAGGGCAGCGCGCGCCCGGGTGATCAAGCAAGCGGCTTCATCATGGCCGATCGCTCCGGTCTCCTCAGCGAAGCGTAAGAAGATCTCCCAGCTCAGGATCAGGCTGGCCGCAATCTCAGGGGTGCGTCGATGCTCGCCGCTCTGAACCAGGGTGTCGCGCAGCGCCCGATGCCGATCCGGCAGCGTCTCCTTGAGATCGGCGATTAGGGGGGCAAGCCAGCGCAGGTATCCCGCCATGGCTTCAGCGAACAGCCCTTCCGTCGCATCCGGCTGCGCCGCCGAGAGGGCCGTCGCCGAAATGCCGCCCGGGGTGAGCTCGATCACGAGGAGGCGAGCCCGCAGGCTCTGCCCGCTCGGGATGTCCTCGCCGGTCGAGATGATCAGCCCTCGCGGATAATAGGTTGGGCGGCTGCTGCCGTCGGCGCGCATCCGCGCACGGCCGGAGCGGTTGCCGGCGGCACGGAACAGACGATCGGCGTCACGATGCAGCCGCTGGATGTCCGCGGTCGTGCCACTCGGTGCGAAGTCGTCGACCACCAGCACCGCGTCCTTGGCGAGAAACGCCTTCTTCTCCAGCATGTTGGCGGTATCCGCCCAGGACGCTGGCAAATGCCTGCCGTTGAACCCGGGGCCGAAGTGCGCCTGGGCCAGCGCTGCAAGCTCGGTCTTGAACGCACCGGTCGGGCCGGTGAAGTGAAGAGAGAAGTCGACGGGGTCCGGTTCGCCGAGCGGCGCGCGGTAGACGGCGCCCAGGACGGGCGCGGTGATCGTGTCTGGTCCGAGGTCCAGAAGAGCGAGCGAAGCTCGGACCGCATCGGCAATCTCACTTGCCGCTGGCAGTGTCGGCAGCTCGTAAGCCAGAAAGCCGTCGGTGCCGGTGTCGACCTCGATTCCGTCGAGCGCCCCATCGGCATGAATGGCGCCGCCGCTGTGCAGGAAGACCCAGCGGTCGCCGATCCGGCGCCAGCCCAGGTGACCATAGACCGTGCGTGTTGGCACATCGCCGCTCAGCATCTGGATGGCTGCGCGGAGGTGGTCCTTCCTTCCTTGCCCGGCGAAGATTACGGGCGA
>JAREAF010000232.1 GCA_029240475.1 Rhodospirillales bacterium
TCGGGCTGCTGCACCGTCACCTGCGGCTCGGGCTGCTGGATCGTGACCTGCGGTTCAGGCTGGACCACCGTCACCTGCGGCGGCTGCTGCTGCACGGTGACCTGCGGCGCGGGCTGCTGAACTCCGATCTGCGCAGGCTCCTGCTGCACATCGACCTGAGCCGGCTGCTGCTGGACCGTGACGTCCGTCGTCGCCTGCTGCTGCTGTCCGCTGCCGCCCGCGGCGGTCCGGATCTGCTGCAGGGAGGAGGAGAGATCGCGCAGCCGGGTTGAGATCTGCTGCGGATCGGCATTCTGGCTCTTCAAGGTCTCCCGCGCCTGCTGGACCTTGGGGCGCAACTGCTCTACCTGCGTCTGCGCCGACTGCGGCGGGTTCTGCAGCGCCTGGTCGAGCTGCTCCAGCGCCTTTTGAGCCTGCTGTTGGCCCTGTTGCGGATTTTGCTGAAGCTGCTGCTGCGCCTGCTGCAACTGCTGCTCGGCCTGCTGGAGCTTCTGCGCGAATTGCTGCGCCTGCGGATCCTGCTGCTGAGTGGTGGCCTGCTGCTGCGCGGGCTGCTGGGTGGTGCCGGTGTCGGCGGTCTGCGCCAGCGCCGGCGTGGCGACCAGCAAGGCCAGCAATGATGATTTCGTCAGTAAATCTCTGAGCATCGACATTCTCCTGATTTGGGGCTTGCAAGGCTAACGCATCGCAGCAGCAGAGGTTCTTCTTCAACTAGCAATGAATACTACTTGGGAAACCCACTCGAATATTACTCGTAGTTTTCTGGTTATCTAGCGATGGGACGAGCCAGACGCGCCATGACCCGGCGCTATCGAAACCATGGACAAGCGGCATTTCCGATCGCCGCTGGAAAAGTCCAGCCTTGCTCCGCCTGCACTCCTGGCAGGGCTGGGGAGAAGGACGCCGACCGTGTCAGAACATCGCCGCCGAAGGCTGGGGCTTGCCCGCAGGGACTTACAGGCCGATTGGCGGCGCTGGTCGCCCGCCGAGAGATCGACCGTCGTTGCGGCCCTCGCCGGCTTGGCGCTGACCCCCATTCTGGTCCTCAGCGGGATCTTCGCCGGCTGATGGGCCGCAGAAAGGCGCTCCGACGCCATCTCTCCTAGCCGTTGGCCCTACTTGACGGCATTCAGCAGCTTCTAGCATGTTTCGATTCAGGGCTTGGCCGGCGCTTCGTCCGACACAAAAGAACCTACAGCCAAGCCCTTCAGAAACAAGCTTTCAGGGAGCACACGTCAGTGGTTGGATCACGCAAGCCAAACGGATCGAGCGTCGCCACCTTGGCCGCCGCTCGGCGCTTCACGCGCCGCACCTTGCTCAAGGGCGCGACGGCGGCCGGCACTGTGGCCGCGACGGGCCCGTGGATCGTGCGGGACGCCCGCTCGTCCTCTGGCGAGGTCAACATCCTGATCTGGTCGGATGAGGTCCCCGATCCCATCATCCCGAATTTCACCAAGGCGACCGGCATCAAGGTCAACACCACGCCCTTCTCGCAGAATGAGGAGCAGATCAATAAGCTCCAGGCGACCGGCGGGGAGGGCTTCGATCTGTGCATGCCCACCCGCGATCGGCAGCCGCAATTTTTCGACGAGGGCCTCACCCAGGCGCTCGATACCGGCAAGCTGAAGAATTTCGGCAATCTGGCGCCGTCCTTCCAGGAAGCGACCAAGCTCTGGGAATGGGACGGCGGGCTTCACTGGGTTCCGCATGTGTGGGGCAGCGAGGCGATCTCCTGGCGCACCGACAAGACCCAGCTCGAATACAAGACCCTCAGCTACGGCACGATGTGGGAGGAGCAGTACAAAGGCGGGGTGCAAGGTCGTCCGCACTCGCTGCTGCTCGGCATAGGCCTGTGGCTGGACCATGCGGGCAAGCTGCCCTCCAACCGGATGCTCGATTCCTTCAAGGACGAGGAGACCTTCCGCAAGCTCTATGACGAGATCATCAAGGTCGCGGTCGAGCACAAGCCGTGGATCCGCCAGTTCTGGGACAGCGCCGACAACACCAAGTCGGGGCTGATGGAGAACGGCGTCATCATCGGTCAGACCTGGGACGGCCCGCCCTTGAGCCTCAAGAAGGAGGGGAAGCCGGTGGGCTACATGGCGCCGCAGGAAGGCGCCATCGCCTGGATCGACGGCTGGTCCCTCACTACCGGCGCGGCGAACATCGACCAAGCCTATGAGTGGATCAACTTCATCCACACTGCCGAGACGGCCGCAGCCGCGGCTGAGGGCTCGGGCTACAATCCGGTGGTGAAGGGCGCCGACCAACTGCTCTCGCCCCAGGCCAAGAAGCTGTTCCAGGAGGCCTATCCCGGGGACGCGCTCGACAAGCTGTGGAACCGGCCGCCAGAGCCGTCCTGGTTCGCCGAGCTGCGCACCCAGTACGCCGAGAAGTTCAAGGCCGCCTGATCTAGCAGGGCCGCTCGAACCGAAGCGGCATCCCGGCGTCTCGCGCCGGGATGCCTGCTTTCGGCAGGCTCGACCGGGGGACCTGGACGATCCATGAGTGCAGATGTCGAGCTGGATCGGGTCACGATTCGCTTCGGATCCTTCACCGCGGTCCGGAACGCGACGCTGAAAATCAACAACGGCGAGTTCTTCAGCTTCCTGGGCCCCTCGGGCTGCGGGAAGACCACGATCCTGCGCACCATCTCGGGGTTCCTGGAGCCCTCCGAGGGCGCGGTGCGGATCGGCGGCCGCGACATGCGGGGCATCGGCCCGAACAAGCGGCCGACCGCGCTGATCTTTCAGAACTTGGCCCTGTTCCCGCTGATGAGCGTGGCGGAGAATATCGGCTATGGCTTGCGCGTCCGTGGCGTGCCGGGGGAAGCCCGGCGCCGCCGCGTCGACGAGCTCCTCAACCTCATCGCCATGCCGGGCGCCGGCGACAAGCTGGTGAGCGAGCTTTCGGGCGGCATGCGCCAGCGCGTCGCGATCGCCCGGGCGCTGGCGGTCGAGCCGCAGGTGCTCCTCCTCGATGAGCCGCTGTCGGCCCTCGACCTGAAGCTCCGCCAGCACATGCGCAACGAGCTGCGCAACATCCAGCAGCGCGTCGGCATCACCTTCATCTACATCACCCACGATCAGGGCGAAGCCCTGACCATGTCGGACCGCATCGCCGTGATGAATGCAGGCGTGATCGAGCAGGTCGGCGACGGGCGCTCCATCTACGACCGGCCGGAGACCGCCTTCGTGGCCTCCTTCGTCGGCGAGAACAATCCCTTTGAAGGTCGCGTCGTCGCGGCCGAGAACGGCCATGCGGTGATCGAATCCCCGGTCGGGCGCCTGCGGGGGCGAAACCGGCGCGCGGTTTCGATCGGCGACCCGGCGGTGCTGTTTGTCCGGCCAGAAATCTTCGCGCTCGGCTCCGGCCATGAGGACGGGAGCCTCGAGAGCGAGGTGCTGAACGTCGCCTTCGAAGGCAACACGACCCACCTCTTCCTCAGGGGACCCGACCCGAAGAAACCGATCATGGTGTCGGTGCCGCGCGGGGCAGGATCCTCCATCCCGGAGCAGGGGAGCCGGACGGCGATCCGCTTCGATCCGGAGGACGCGCTCGTGCTGCCGGCGGGGAGCCTGGCCCGTGAGTAGCACGGTCGGCCGCATCGCCATCGTCCTCTTGCCGTTGCTGGTGATCGCGGTGTTCTGGGCGATGTCCGCCATGGAGCGGCGCGTCGCCGGCCATCCGGGCGAGCGCGGATTCCTCCAGCGCAACGGCGCGGCGATCTCGCTCTACCTGATCCTCGCGGTCGGCATCTGGACGCTGCTGCTGATCGTGCTGCCGCAGCTTTACATGGTGGATTTCTCCTTCCACCCGAAGCTGCCGCCGGCGCAGCGCGGGGGTGAGCGGGACGTCTACACGCTCGAGAACTACCGCTACTTCATCTATGGCAGCACGGTGCGCACCGACCAGCTCAACACGGTGCACCTGAAGGCCTTCTTCCTGACCATCGGCGCCAGCATCTTCATCACCGCGCTGAACTTCGCGATCTGCTACCCGATCGCCTACTACATGGCGCAGGTCGCCGGGCCGGCGCGGCTGCGCGTGCTGCTGCTGCTGCTGATCGTGCCCTACTGGATCAACGAGATCCTGCGCGCCTTTGCGCTGCGCGTGATCTTCGGCGTCAACGGGCTTCTCAACACCGGCCTGATGGCGATCGGCGTGATCTCGGACCCGATCGACTTCATCGGCCAGGACATCGCGCTCTATACGGGCCTCAGCTACGCCTACCTCCTGATCATGGTCTTCCCGCTCTACAACGCGATCGAGAGCCTGGACAAGAACCAGATCGAGGCGGCGCGGGACCTCGGCGCGCCCTGGTGGCACATCCACCTCAATGTCGTGATGCCCTTCGCCAAGCCGGGCATCGCCGCGGGCTGCACGCTCGTCTTCATGCTGACCGCCGGCGCGTTGGCGGCGCCGCTCATCCTCGGCGGGCCGAAGAGCCTGTGGTTCACGCCAATCGTCTATGACCGCTTCTACCAAGCCTTCAACTGGAACCAAGGATCGGCCTACGCCTTCATCCTGCTCCTGACCTGCATCGCCTTCGTGCTCGTGGTGCTGAAGGCCTTCAAGGTGAGCCTCGGGGAGATCACCCGATGAGCTCGCGGCTGGTCATGAGGGGCATGATCGGCTTCTACATCGTGCTCTTCTTCGTCTATCTGTTCGGGCCGCTGGTCGTGATGTCGGTGACCGCGTTCAACACGCCGAACTACCCGCAGGCCTGGCCGTTCGAGAGCTTCACGCTGCACTGGTTCTCCGCGCTGGCGGGCGACGACGAGCTGGTCGAGGGCATCCAGAACAGCCTCGTCATCGGCGCGCTGGTGGTGGCAATCGCGGTGCCGGTCGGGCTCGCGGCGGCGATCGTCATGACGCAGATCTACTGGCGAGCGCGCTCGCTCTATTACCTCATCGTCGTCTCGCCGGTGCTGACGCCGGGCGTGATCCTCGGCATCTCGACGGTGATCTTCTGGCGGGACCTGACGACGCTCACGGGCCTCAAATTCTTCTACAACGGCATCTTTCTGGCGACCGTCGGGCAGGCGACCTTCATCTCGGCCTACTGTATGCTGATCTTCCTGTCGCGGCTGCAGCGCTTCGACCGCGCGCAGGAAGAAGCGGCGCTCGACCTCGGCGCCTCCTATCCGCAGGTCTTCTTCCACATCCTGCTGCCGTTCCTGAAGCCCGCGATCCTCTCGGCGGCGATTCTGGCCTTCCTCTCCTCCTTCGAGAACTACAACACCACGACCTTCGCGATCCTCGCCGACAAGACGCTGACGACGGTGCTGGCGGGCCGCGTGCGCCAGGGCACCACGCCCGCCATCAGCGCGCTCGCGGTGATCATCATCGCGGTGACCCTGACGGGCGCCATCACCTATGAGGTCCTGAAGCGGCGCGAGGACCGGGTGAAGGCCAAGCGCCTGCAGAAGGCGGCGGAGGAGGAGCGCGGCGGCCTCGTCGCCATCGAGGCGGCGGAGTAGGAGCTTCCCCTAAGTCGCTTTGGCGCCTGCGCGCCCGTGAACCCCGCCGACGCAGACATCCCGGATATAGTCAACGCGGCGACCATCTGCGCGTCGTTGGTACCCTTGACCATGGTGATGACGTCAGGCGGGATGTTGAAACCCTGCGCGCCGAACACCTTGCCCATGCACCGAAGTCGCAGATCACGTCGTCGGCCAGGCCCAGCGGCCTAGCC
>JAREAF010000233.1 GCA_029240475.1 Rhodospirillales bacterium
GCGGCGGCATTGAGCTTCCAGCTCTGCGCATCGCGTCCGGAATGGGAGCCGTCGGAAACCGGTACGGCGATGCCGCCATTGCCCGGCGGCGCGCCATTCGGCGTAGCCGAAGCAGGCGTCGACCGAGCTGTGGGAGCATTCGTGGGGGAGAGAGCAGGATCAGGCATGGTTGCAGCCCTCCTCATCTGGAGGCTGCAACCTTAGCACGAAGCCGTTGTTGGTTTCTCTTGCTCTTGCGGATTAGCCGCCGATCGCCCCTGTCACGCCGCCACCCGGCCGCGCTTGAAGTCCTTGGCGATCTCGCGCGCGGCGTTGTGGCCGGGCAGGCCCGAGACGCCGCCGCCGGGATGGGCGCCCGAGCCGCAGTGGTAGAGGCCCTTCACCGGCCCGCGATAGTCGGCGTAACCGGCGGCGGGCCTGAGGCTGTAGATCTGGTCCAGATGCAGCTGGCCGTGGAAGATGTCGCCGCCGACCAGGCCGAACTCGCGCTCGAGGTCGAGCGGGCTCAGCACCTGGCGCCCGAGGATCGAGCGCTTGAAGTTGGGCGCGTAGCGGTCGACCGTGTCGATGATGAGGTCGGCGACCTCGCCCTTCACCTGGTCCCATGTCCTGCCGCCCGACAGATCCGGGTGGAAATGCTGGCAGAACAGGCTCATCACGTGACAGCCCTTCGGCGCCAGCGTGTCGTCCAGGATCGAGGGGATGCACATGGAGACGATCGGCTCCTTCGCCCAGCCGCCGCCCTTGGCGTCGTCATAGGCGCGCTCGAGATAGGCGAGCGAGGGCGCGATGTCGATCGAGGCCATCATCAGCTTCTCGGGCTCTCGGCTCGGGAGCGCCTCGAAGCGCGGCAGCTCGGAGAGCGCGACATTCATCCGGAACGAGCCCGAGCGGCAGCGCCAGCCCTCCATCTCGCGCCGGAACTCGGCCGGCAGGACGGAGCGGTCGAGCATCTTCAGATAGAGCAGCTTCGGATTGACGTTGGCCGCGACCGCGCGGGCACGGATCGCCCGCCCGTCGGCCAGGAGCACGCCGCGCGCGCGGCCGCCCTCGACGATGACCTCCTTCACCGGCGCGTTGACCTCGATCTCCGTCCCGTGCTCGGCGGCCGAGCGCGCCATCGCCTGGGTGATCGCGCCCATGCCGCCCTTGGCATAGCCCCAGGTGCCGGTCTTGCCGTTGACGCCGCCGAAATAGTGATGGACGAGCACATAGGCCGAGCCGCCGGTGTAGGGGCTGACCAGATTGCCGACGATCGCCTCGAAACCGAACAGCCCCTTGATCGGGTCGCTCTCGAACCAGGCGTCGAGATAGTCGCCGATGCTCATCGTCATCAGCTCGACGAAGCTCTTCTGCTGGCGGGGCGTGAGCTTGCGGGCGCGGTTGGCGAGCTTCAGGAGGCTCATGACGTCGCCGAACCCGCCCCCCAGATTGGGCGGCGTCTCGGTCGTGACCGAGCGGAAGATCTCGGCGACCTCGGCGACCTCGGACTCGAACCGGCCATAGATCTGCGCGTCGTGCTGCGAGAATTTGCCGATTTCGCGCTCGGCCTGGTCCAGCTCGCGGGCGAGCCTCATGAATTTGCCATTCGGGAGGATCGACAGGCTGCCGGAGGGCCGGTCGAGGATGGACAGCCCGTGCCGCTCCAGCTCCAGCTCGCCGATGATCTTGGGATCGAGCAGGCTCACCACATAGGAGCAGACCGAGTTGCGGAAGCCGGGATGGAACTCCTCGGTCACCGCCGCCCCGCCGACCACGCCGCGGCGCTCGACCACCTTCACCTTCAGCCCCTTGCGCGCGAGATAGCCGGCGCAGGTGAGGCCGTTGTGGCCGGCGCCGATGATCACGATGTCGTAGGCCGGTTCGCTCGCCATGGGGAGTTCCCGTCGGGGCTGGGTTTCGGTGGGCAAGGCTCTAGCCCAGCGGAACCGCCCGCCGCAACCCCGCCCTGTGCGCGGCGGTCATGCGACAGAAACAGGGTTTCTAGAGCGCGGCCCCGCACCTATCTTGCTGCTTCATGCCCGATGACGCGCCCGAAACCACCGTCAAGCTCGCCCCCTCGATCGAGGCCGTCCCGGCCGCCGAGTGGGACGCCTGCGCCGGGTCAGCCAATCCCTTCGTCAGCCATGCCTTCCTGAAGGCGCTGGAGGAGTCCGGCTCGGTAGGCGCCGGCACCGGCTGGCGGCCCGCTCATCTGCTGCTCGAGGATGCGGGCGGGCGGCTGCTCGGCGCGGTGCCGCTCTACCTCAAGTCCCATAGCTGGGGCGAGTATGTGTTCGACCAGAGCTGGGCCGACGCCTGGACGCGCGCGGGCGGGCGCTATTACCCCAAGCTGCAGGCGGCGGTACCCTTCACGCCGGTGCCGGGGCCGAGGCTGCTGGTGCACGCGGGCGATGATGCTGCGCGCACCCGCGCCGCCCTCGCACGCGCGCTGATCGCGGCGGCCGAGCAGCTGGAGGTCTCCTCGCTCCACGTCACCTTCGCCTTGCCGGAGGATGTCGAGGCCTTGAGCGCGGCGGGGTTTCTCACGCGCACCGGCGTGCAGTTCCACTGGGAGAACCAGGGCTGGGGAAGCTTCGAGGAGTTCTTGGGCGCGCTCTCCTCGCGCAAGCGCAAGGCGATCCGCAAGGAGCGCGCCACTGTGGCCGAAGCGGGGGTGAGCCTGCGGGCGCTCTCGGGATCAGAGATCACGAGCAGGCATTGGGACGCCTTCTTCCGCTTCTACATCTCGACCAGCGACCGCAAGTGGGGCAGCCCCTACCTGACGCGCGAGTTCTTCGACCGGCTGGGCGCGGCGCTCGGCGACAAGGTGGTGCTGATCATGGCCGAGCGGAATGGCCGGCCGATCGCCGGCGCGCTCAACCTCACGGGCGTCGACACGCTTTACGGCCGCAACTGGGGCTGCTCGACCGACGTGCCGTTCCTCCATTTCGAGGCCTGCTACTACCAGGCCATCGACTATGCCATCGCGCACGGCTTGAAGCGCGTCGAGGCGGGAGCCCAGGGCGAGCACAAGATCCAGCGCGGCTACCTTCCCGTCGAGACCCGCTCGGCGCACTGGATCGCCGATGCGGGGTTCCGCAAGGCGGTCGCCGATTTCCTCAAGCGCGAGCGCGCGGCCATGTCCCGCGAGATCGCGGCGCTGATGGAGCTGTCGCCGTATCGGTGCG
Organism: Rhodospirillales bacterium; assembly: GCA_029240475.1. GTDB lineage: Bacteria > Pseudomonadota > Alphaproteobacteria > JAREAF01 > JAREAF01 > JAREAF01. The sequence goes on from JAREAF010000233.1 coordinate 3,171, forward strand.
AGGATTCATCGGGCGTTAGCCGCCAATAGGTCGAGTTGCCAAAGTAGCACCGCCTAGTACTGGGCTACTAGTTGCGAGGAGTCTATCGAGATCCTGGTCGGCTAGATCAGCCTCGATCTGCGGTGTGCGGGTAAACAGGACGTTGACGATGTTCTGGCCCTCGATCATGAACCGATGCCAACCAGTCCTGCTCGAGGGACCGGTGTCCAAGCCTCGCAGAACCGGCCTCCAGTCGCTGTCCGCGAGTTCCGTGGCTTGCGACCCGAGCCCCATCCATCCTTTAAAGCAGTTGACGAGCGCGAGATAGGAAATCTTGCCATCAGAGCCAACAAAGAACTCCTCGACCGCCCCACGGTAAACAAGGCGGTCGTAGTCGCTTCCTATGTCGGTCAAGACAAATGCGAAAACGAATCCGCCGGGCGCCCTTTGCTGTCTTGTGATTTCTTGGGGCCACCGGTGCTTCGCAATCAAAACAAGACCATTTACAGCACCCCTGCCCACCATCCAGCCGGCGCCAAAGCCAGCTCCTGCGCTTAGAATGACGTAAAGCCCAATCGCTAGCGCACGTCCGGGCGTCGCCGGAGCAGATTTGGCGGCCACGATTTCAACGACGAAGCGCGCCAGTGAAAAGCCGTCCAGACCAACCGCCGCCGATGGGATGTAAATGAAGAGGTCGATGCCTCCGAGTAGCAGCACGTGGACGAGGATCGCGAAAACCGTTGCAAGGCCGAGGTCCGAGATCGTGCCGCCCTTGCCAAGTTCTCTGCTGTAACGATCGTGAGAGTAGACGCCGATCAGAAACGCTAGGCCTGGGAGGAGGAAGAGAACGAGAGCAAGCGTCGTCCAGGCAAGAGACATTCACATCTACGGAAGGCGAGATGCCTCCGTCGCCTCCTCGGGGCGATCCGACGCATTCACGTGCTGCCTGATGTAATCGACGATCTCGGAGAGCTTGGCGCTCTCCTTGCCTTTGGCGGCCTGCCAAATGGCGTCCTCGACCAGCAGGGCATCGCCGTTGGCGAGCGTCACCAGCTTTTCTAGCAGTTCGGACTGCTCTCGGCTCATAACGCGCATCGGAACCTCACGCCAAGTAGCTTAGCGCCTCTAGCGACTCCCTGCAAGTTGTGCAGTGTTACTTCGCAAGCTCCGGCACTTTGGGCTCCTTCGGCTCCGATTCCTGGAACTCGAAGGTGAGCGCCTCGTCCTTGAGGTCCACCTTGACCGTGCCGCCCTTGGCGAGCTTGCCGAACAGGAGCTCCTCGGCCAGCGCCTTTTTGATGTGCTCCTGGATGGTCCGCCCGAGCGGCCGCGCGCCGAACATCGGGTCGTAGCCCTTCTTGGCGAGCCATTTGCGCGCCGCCTCGCTGAGCTCGATCTGCACGTGCCGGTCGGCGAGCTGCGCCTCCAGCTGCATCACGAACTTGTCGACGACGCGCCCGACGATCTCCGGCGTCAGGCCCTCGAAGGTCACGATCGCGTCCAGCCGGTTGCGGAACTCCGGCGTGAAGAGGCGGTTGATCGCCTCCACATCGTCGCCTTCCCGCTTCTCGCGCCCGAAGCCGATCGCGTTCTTCGACAGCTCCGAGGCGCCGGCATTGGTCGTCATGATGAGGATGACGTTGCGGAAATCGACCGACTTGCCGTTATGGTCGGTCAGCCGCCCGTGATCCATGATCTGCAGCAGGATATTGAAGAGGTCGGGATGCGCCTTCTCGATCTCGTCCAGGAGCAGCACGGAGTGCGGCTTTTGATCGACCGCGTCGGTCAGGAGGCCGCCCTGGTCGAAGCCGACATAGCCCGGCGGGGCGCCGATCAGCCGCGAGACCGAATGACGCTCCATGTACTCCGACATGTCGAAGCGGATCAGCTCGATGCCGAGGCAGTGCGCGAGCTGGCGCGCGACCTCGGTCTTGCCGACGCCGGTCGGCCCTGAGAAGAGATAGCAGCCGATCGGCTTCTCGGGCTCGCGCAGGCCCGCGCGGGCGAGCTTGATGGCGCTCGACAGCGCGACGATCGCCTTGTCCTGCCCGAACACCATGGTCTTCAGGTCGCGCTCGAGGTTCTTCAGCGTCTCGCGGTCGTCGCGGCTGACGCTCTTGGGCGGGATGCGCGCCATCTTCGAGATGACGGTCTCGACATCCTCCACCGTGATGGTCTTGCGCCGCTTGCGCTCGGGCAGGAGCATCTGCGCCGCCCCCACCTCGTCGATCACGTCGATCGCCTTGTCGGGGAGCTTGCGGTCGGTGATGTAGCGGGCCGCCAGCTCGACCGCCGTGCGGATGGCGTCCGAGGTGTAGCGGACCTTGTGATGCTCCTCGTAATAGGGCTTGAGGCCCTCGAGGATCTTCACCGAGTCCTCGACCGTCGGCTCGTTGACATCGATCTTCTGGAAGCGGCGGACCAGCGCGCGGTCCTTTTCGAAATAATTCCGATATTCCTTGTAGGTGGTCGAGCCGATGCAGCGCAGCGTGCCGCTGGCCAGCGCGGGCTTGAGCAGGTTCGAGGCGTCCATCGCCCCGCCGCTGGTC
>JAREAF010000234.1 GCA_029240475.1 Rhodospirillales bacterium
ATCGACATCTCATCGGAGTCCGCTGCATTGCGATGGAGCGCGCGCGGTCGACATCGCCGCCTGCGAGTCCGCCAGCACCTGCTCGAGATGCGGCTTCACCATCTGCCCCAAATGGGTCAGGTGGGTGGCATTGCGCTCGCGCCGGAACAGCTGGCCCCCGACCTCCTCCTCCAGCTTCTGGATGGCGCGGGTCAGCGCCGGCTGCGTGACATGGCAGCGCTCCGCCGCCCGCGTGAAATTCAGGGTTTCGCAGACCGCCAGGAAATAGCGAACCTGGTGCATTTCCATGATGGAAGCTTCCCCGGCTAGCTGCGGCCAGGGGCAAGCTAGCCGATTCGAGCCGCCGATGCCCTACCCCGAAAAGCCGGGACAACGGCCGCGGGGGCAGTGCCCTTTGCGCGGCGCCTCATCCCGGCATCACGGATCGAGCGCCATGGCGCTTGAGCCAGTCCAGCCTTGCGAGCATCTGATCGGTCGCCCGGTCGATGACGGCGTCCTGGCTCAAGCTGGGAGATTGCCGCGCCGCGACTTCGAGGGATTGGGCGGCCCGATCCACGAAGTGCTTCCCGAACCATCGCTCGATCAACATCTCCTCGCGCTCGGCCCGGATCGGCTGGTCCGGCGCGGGCTTCGTGGACGGCGATTTGGGGCCCTGCGGACGAAGAACACGGCTCAATCGCGAGCTTAGCTGATAGCCGGCCTTGCGGAGCCACGGGTTGCGCGGGCGAATCCGCGAAGCGAACAGCTCCAGGATCGAGGAGGGATAGAGCGGCACCGGCCGCAAGGCCAGCTCGAGCGATTCCGCCCAGTCGTGCCACTTGAACCGGTGCCTCGGATTGACGGGCAGCAGAGGCACCCAGGGGACGCGAAGCGCATCCGCCACGATGGCCGCGTGCATCGCTTCGCACAGCACCATCTCGCTGGAAGCGATTTCATCGAGCACGTCCAGCACTGGCCTGCGCACATCGATGAGCCGAATGTTGGCCTGCTCGGCGACTTTGTGCCAGAGACCCAGCTCGACGCTTTCATGGTGCAGCAGGACGGAAATGGGGTGCCGCTTCTCGGGCTTCTTCAACCCGATGGTGCGGATCAGGATCGCCGGGTCGCCGATGCCGAGCTTGCGATCGATGCCCAGGGCTTGCGCCGTCCGGGGCCCACGCACGAAATGCACATACCACTTCTCATCGAGCTGCGGCCTGGAGGTATAGCCGCCATAGCCGCTGCCGAAGACGATCTTGGTGACCTCTTGGGGAAAGCCGTCATAGAGGATCGAGCCGATGCCCAGGAAGAGCTCTGAGCCATCGTCGTCGAACGCGTTGGGCAGAAGCTTGTCCCAGAGAAACGGGTTCAGAGTGTCGCCGAAGTTCGGCTTCCTTCGGAAATAATAGAGTTTCATGAGTCCCCTGTGGCGGAAATGGCTTCCCCTGCGAGCAGAAACGCCGGATAGAGCGCCTGGTCCGCCGACCACCCCCTCTGCCATGGCAAGCGGACGGATCCGAGCGGTTGGCGCGCGCGAAAGGCTCGGAGCGCCCTCGCAGGCGCTCTCCCGATCCGCCCGCCCTGGACCGGAGCGGTACCGCTACCGGATCAAGGCGACATGGACCGATGGCGCGTTATCTTCCATAGCCGTTCCCGCACGCTGCGGCAGTAGCCCGGTGCCCGTACCCTCAGACAACTTGGTCATGCAAGGTTCAGACGTCACACTTCGAAGTCCGGTCAGGGATGTGGCGAAGGCGCCGCAGACGCGCATCGGCGTGGGACGACGGCTCACCAAGAAGCTGCTGGCCGAGCCCAAGAAGGGCCTGTTCTATTCGTACTTCTACGCCAAGGGCGTGCGGCGGCGGAGGTCTGGGAACGGGCTCCTTCAGGTGGCCGTCGGCCCGCAGACGCCCAAGCGGCCCTATCTGCATTGGAAGCTGGCGCGGCTGTGCGGGTTCCGCTTCACGCAGGCGCCGGATCCCTCCGCCGAGCTGGCCATCCGCTTCGACGACGCCACCTGGTCCGTGCGGGAGAACCAGGAGCTGTTTCCGAACGCGGTCAGGATTGTGAACGGAGGCTGCACCGACATCAGCAAGACGCGCGTGGGCCGCGTGTTCGAAATGATCTTCGGCTATTCCTGCGAGCTCGATCCGCTGACGCATACGGGTGACCTCGTCGTGAAGTCGAACGCGAACGCGGCTCATGACGGGCGCGTGCTGACCGGCCCTCTTACTGAGCGCGATCCGAGGTTCAGCTATCAGCGCGTCATCGACAACGAGGTGACACCGGGGGTCGTTGAGGATCTCCGGATCTGCGTCATCGGCGACGAAATCCCTTACCTGCTCCGGAAAAGGCGGCCTCTCTTCCGCCGGTTCGAGAATTACACGCATCGAACCGACGCGCTCGATCCCAAGAGCGTCTTCTCCGACGAGGAGCTGCGCCGGCTTTCGGCATTCGCCAAGGAATTCGGACTGGATCTGGGCGAAATGGACGTGCTGCGCGATCGCAAGAGCGGCTTGATCTATGTCCTCGACGTCAACACGACGCCGCACTCGCCCCCGGACTCCCTGATCAGCCTGGCGGGGATCGCCTGCATGGAAAGAGCCGCCGCTGCCTTCCAGCGGCAATTCCTCGCGAGCTAGTGCAGGCCGCGCACTATCAGCGGGCCAGACCCACGCGGGCCGGCATCGCCGTGCGCGTTCGGACGCGATTGCCGACAGAGAGCGCGTAGAAGGCTGCTATCAGGAACACGACGGAAGTCGACTGCCCCGCGTTCAGCGCGTACCGCTCGAACCATCCGATCGTGGCGTATCCAATCAGCATGACCAAGGCGGCCAGCCCCTCGGCCGATTGCAGGCCTTTCATCACACCCGACAAGGCCCGCCCGATGAACAGCAGATACAGCAGAAGCCCGAAGACTCCGAGGTCGACGAGCATGGTGATGTAGCCGTTGTGAGCGCCTCCCTGCGCCAGCCCAATGGGACCGAACAGAGAGTCGCTTTCCCGGTAGCCGTATCCGAAGAAGGGCCGTTCCGCCCACAGGCTGAGGCCGAAAATCCAGGGTTCCAGGCGGTTGCCGTAGTTTTCGAAGCCGCGGTACGGGTCGTCGACGCGGAGCAGCTGCCGCGAGATGAAGCCCGTCTCGATCTCGGCCCAGACGAACACCACGGCCAGGACGAGCGCGGCCATCAGCAATTTGTAACGAAGGCGCCAGCTGCCCATCCTGAAAGCGAACCAACTCCCGATGCCCATCGCCAAAGCCGTCGCGACGAGGCTGCCTCGTGCATTCGTGGCGAATAGGATCAGCGCGACGATCGCCCAGACGCCGATCCGGACCGAGAACCTGCGAATTGCAAATGCCGAGCAGGCGACGCTGAGCGCCACCATGCCCCAATAATTCGGCTGCCCGCGGCCGACCAGGCGCCCCCACACATAGTCTCCGTCCAGATAGACGATGACGAGAAAGCCCGCCACCAACACCGAATAGGTGGCCAGGACCTGACGGAGCACGGAGGAGTTCGCGATCAGCGCGCTCAGGAACATGACGATGATCATCGCGATGCAATTCAGGAGCGCCGTGGGATCCAGGTTCTCGAAATTGCCAATCAGCTGGCTGGCGAAGAACATGAATCCGAACGCGGCGATGAACAGCAGCGCCTCGTCGTAGAACCGGAACTCTCCGGGCCTGCCGACCAGATGGAAACATGCCATGCCGACCCCGATGATCAGGGCCAGCCCGCCGACGAGCGGGTTGTTCGGCAGCAGGAACTGCAACACGGGATAGGACGTCAGCCACGCCGCATAGCCCCAGACCAGGATCGTCTGCGACAACCGGTATGAGGCGGGCGCGAGGCTACCAGTAGCGACCACGTTCCACCTTCTTGTAGTCCTTGGGACGCTCTTCCGGCAGCGGCCGTTCCCAGAACTCATTGTAGAACCGGGAGACGAGCGGGTTCTTGTCCCAAACCGCCCCCTTGATCCCAAAGAGGATCTGGGTCCACCCGCCCGTGTGGATACCGATGGCGCCGTGCGCCTTGGCCGCCACGGCCAGCGGCAGGGAAAAGGAACCCGCCCCGATCAGCACCACGTCCGGCTTGGTCTCCAGCATCTGCGCTTTCAGCGCCTCGCAAGCGGCAAACCAGTCCGGATAAGGCGACTTCACCAAGCCGTCCGACAGCGGGCACTTGATGGGTGCGAGATCCATCTCCGGGACGATGTCGGGGTTCTGCGGCCAGACCTTGGCCCGCCGCTCGTACTGCTGGCGGATCGACCGGGCGAATGGGCTGATGACCGCGACCTTTTTCCCCTTCAACCGGGCTGACCAGGGGTCCTGGTGATAATAGGGCTCGAGCGACATCGCTCTGATCAGCCGGGCCTGAGGCGCGTAGCGCTCGATCGTCTGCGCCTCGCCCGGATTGTTCCAGGCCGCAAGCAGATCCATCTCGCCCAACGTGGCGGCGAACAGCTCCGCCCATTTGTCGAATACCGCATCCTGCGGGGGGAACACCCCTGCATTGACATGCAGCAGCCGCCGCTCCCGCCGGGATAGCGGGCTCCCGTCCGACCAGCGGCGGAGCGCCTTGAGCTCGTAGGCGCCGATCTTCCCGATCGCGCTCGCTCTGCGATCGGAGATGATCTCGGCTATGGCCGCGTTGCCGAGCGTGGAGTTCAGCACGGGAGCCTTGTACCGCTCCGGAACCGTGCGCCTCACCTTCGCCCGGATTTGCTGCTTGATGTTCAGTAGCTCATCAAGAACATTGTCCAAGGACCGAAGCATTCCGTTAACCCCCCGACCGAGCAAAGCTATCCTGTGGCAGTGACGACAGGACGACCGGTCCATTGTGCAGAGTCTGCGTGAGCCCGGGCTGTTGACGTCGGGCATGGGGATCCGCTCCAAACGGCCGGCGCGATCCTTCTCCTTTTCATGAAAACCCATACTTTCGAGCAGCCCGTCTACTTCGTTGCCTCCATCGCCAGTTCCTTCGTCCCGAGCCGAGGAGAGATAAACCGCTCTCGCCGCTCGACTAGCCCGGGCATGGGGTCAACGGAATTGCCCAGACCGCACCGGCGAACGCGCTTGTAGGCCGCTTCCCTCAAAAGGGTGCGCATCGACATTGTGGCGAGAGCGACCGAAAAATCTCCTGAGTTTCGCGAGCAGACCGCGGCTTGATTCGAAAACGCCCAGCTCCGTGCCTTGCATGATCTCGTCGTTCGCCGTGCTGGCGGACCGCACCCGATCTGGATGTACGCGCCCCTTTCACCGCTATTTCCAGACAATCTTCGGTAGGGTTCCGCGACGATATCCATCTCCCTCGTACCCGCGGGGGACGAACGAGGCCGGCCGTTCTCTGGCAGAGGACCCTAAGTTTGAAGGAATGGCCTCGGACGAGCCAAGGACTGACCGACCAGTAGTATGAATAGCCGAAATCGGGCGGTCGGTTCCCGAATGCAAACGGGGTGGGCGCCGGCGAACCGGTCTACCCACCCCGTCTCAGATTCGGCTTGCGCCGACTATGCGTGAGCGGTGGCCGCTAGGCGGTGCCGTCCGCGTATCCCGGCGACACGTAGTTCAGGCCCGTGAAGCTTGCCGGAACGAAATCGCCTCCGGCGGGGATGCCCCCTTTGACGACCCCGGTCCAGCCGAGCGAAGGAGGAGGAGACCAGGTGCCGTACCGCTCGTCGCCGGTCACCAGGCCGGCGCAGGCGAGATCGGAAG
>JAREAF010000235.1 GCA_029240475.1 Rhodospirillales bacterium
TGGGCGCGACCTTCGGATGGATCTCGAAGCCCGGCGTGCCCTTCTCCAGGGGATCGCCGGGATCGCCCGCGTGCCGCACATGCAGGACCGGCACGCCCTCGCCGCGCGCGCGCTCGATCAGGCCCGCGACGCGCGACAGCACCGCTTCGCCCTCATGCGGCGTTTCGCCGGCCTCGAACATGCCGCGCTGCAGGTCGATGATCAGGAGTGCGGTGGTCATGTTGCCTGCTCCTTGAGTTCCGACAGCGCCGACGCGACCCGCTCGACCTCGACCCCGAGCGGACGGTCCGCCTCGAGCGGCGGCACCAGCGACCTCACCAGAGCATAGGTCCGCTCCGCCGCCTGGCTCAACCGGTCGGGCCGCCGGAGGTCGATCGCCTGCGCGGCCTCGATCATCTCGATGGCCAGCAGCGGGCGCATGCGTTCGATCATGTCGACGAGCTTGCGCACCGCGAGCGGGGCGTTCGAGGAATCGTCCTCGACGCCCTCGGCACCCATCCGCGGATCGATCGAGGCCGGCTGCGCCAGCAGCCGTATCTCCGCCATCAGCGCCTGGCCCGTCTTGGCCAGCGGCGCGAAGCCGGAGCTGGCGCCATCTCCGGCGATGAGGTTGGCGGGCAATCCGGTCAGCTTGTCGGAGAGCAGCCGCTGCGCCCGCGCCGCCGAAAGCGCGCCTGTCTGGGCCACCGCAATCGCCAGCGTGTCCAGCGCGAGCGCGAGGGCGGTCGTGTGGAAATTGCCGGTCGAGAGGATCGCGTCATCTTCGACGATCACCAGCGGGTTGTCGCCCGCCCCGTTGATCTCGGTCTCCAGCGCGTCCCGTGCGAAAGCGAGCGCCGCGATCAGCGCGCCATGCACCTGCGAGACGCAGCGCAAGCTCAGCGGGTCCTGCAGCCGCCGCGCCGCGCCGGGCTGCGTCAGCAGCGAACCTTCCATCAGGGCCAGGAGCTGCGCGGCCGCCTCCGCCTGTCCCGGCGCGGGCCGGGCCGCCTGGACGCGCGGATCGAGCGGCGAGAGGTTCGCGCGAAATCCTTCGAAGGTGAGTGCCGCCGCGACCTGCGCCAGGTGCAGGATCTCCGAGGCATCGACCAGCGCCAAAGCGGCGCGGCCGGCCGTCGCGGCATTGGAGTTGCAGATCGCCAGCCCGTCCTTCGGCCCGAGCGCGACCGGCGCAAGCCCGGCGCGGGCCAGCGCCTCGCGCGCCGGGAGGAGGGCGCCCGCATGCTCGGCGTTGCCCTCGCCGATCATGGCGAGCCCCAGATGGGCCATCTGGCAGAGATCGGCCGCGCCGATCGAGCCGATCGACGGCACCTCCGGGTGGACGCTCGCATTCAGCATCGTGGCCAGGAGCTCGGCGATGGCCGGCTGCGCGCCGGAGCCGCCGAGCGCCATCTGGTTCGCGCGCACCGCCATGAGCGCGCGCACCGCCTCGGCCGGCAGGCGCGGGCCGAGGGCATTGGCGCGGCCGAGGATCGTCTGGCGCGAGAACTCGGCCGCCGCCTCTTGGCTCAGTCGATGCCCGACCCGTGCGCCGAGGCCGGTGGTCAGGCCGTATACGGCGCGGTTCTCGGCGAAGGCGCGCTCGACCACCGCCCGCGAACGGCGCAAGCGTTCCAGCGCCTCGGGGGCGAACCCCACCGACCGACGCCCGCGCGCCACCTCGGCCACCAGTTCCGGCGTGAGGCCGCGGCCGCTCAGAATGAGCGGCGCAACTTTCTTCTCCCTCCCCCCTTGCGGGGGAGGGCTGGGGAGGGGGGTATCGTCAGACACGTCTTGCCGTCCGCAATTTCACCCCTAGCCTAACCTCCCCCGTCGAGGGGGAGGGGAAAAGAAGAGAGCCGCCAGCACAGCTGCACGCGCGACTTCCTTCTCCCTCCCCCCTTGCGGGGGAAGGCTGGGGAGGGGGGTCTCTTCAGTATCGACCGACATGGAGAATAGGGCCGCCGCGCCCGCGCTCGAAACCGTCGCCCGGCATATACAGCCCGGCCCCGAGACTGTATAGCAATCGCCCTGGGCCGCGGCAGTCGCGGGAGGAGGGGGCCGGACGGAAGATGACCAGGGACACGGCACGGAAGCGGCGGGTTCGCGGCGGGATCAAGCAGGTGCCGTGGCGGCACTACCGCAACCCCTACAAGCCCATCGAGGTCCTCAGCGCCGACCAGATCGAATCCATTCATGACTCCTCGCTCAAGGTGCTCGAGGAGATCGGCATGGATTTCCTCGACGAGGAGGCGCTGGCAATCCTCAAAGCCGCCGGCGCGGAGGTCCAGCCCGGCACGCAGCGCGTCCGCTTCCCGCGCGGGCTGGTGCTGGAGGCAGTCGCCAAGGCGCCTTCGGAGTTCACCCTCCACGCCCGTAAGCCCGAGCACAGCCTCACGGTCGGCGGCAATCACCTGAATTTCGGCTCGGTCGCGAGCGCGCCCAACGTGTCGGACCTGGACAAGGGCCGGCGTCCGGGCAACTTCGAGGATTACTGCAACCTCGTCCGGCTCTGCCAGAGCCTGAACATCATCCAGTTCGTGCCCGGCTATCCGGTCGAGCCCGCCGACCTGCCGCCGCCCACGCGCCATCTCGATGCGCATTACGTGGCGATCACGCAGACGGACAAGCTGTGGCACCCGTATTCCCTGGGCAGGCAGCGCATCACCGACGCGATCGAGATGTCCTGCATCGCGCGCGGCATCACCCGCGAGGAGCTGAAGACCAAGCCCAGCCTGTTCTCCATCGTGAACACCTCCTCGCCGCTGCGCCTCGATGGGCCGATGATCCAGGGCCTCATGGAGATGGCCCGGCATGGGCAGGCGGTGGTGCTGACGCCCTTCACGCTCTCCGGGGCGATGTCGCCTGCGACCATCGCCGGCGCGCTGGTGCTGCAGAATGCCGAGGCGCTGGCGGGGATCGCCTTCATCCAATCCGTCGCTCCCGGCGCGCCCTGCATGTATGGCGGCTTCACCTCGAATGTCGACATGAAGACAGGCGCGCCGGCCTTCGGCACCCCCGAATATGTGCGGGCGGCGCTGGCCGGCGGGCAGCTCGCGCGGCGCTACCGCATCCCCTACCGGTCCTCGAACGCCTGCGCGGCCAACGCGGTGGACGCGCAGGCGGCCTATGAGTCCGAGATGTCGATCTGGGGCGCCGTCATGGGCCACTGCAACTGGATGCTGCACGGCGCCGGCTGGATGGAAGGCGGGCTCGTCGCCTCGTTCGAGAAGCTGATCCTCGATGCCGAGCTCCTGCAGATGATGGGCGAGTTCCTGCAGCCGCTCGTCGTCGACGAGGACAGCCTCGCCCTCGATGCGATCCGCGAGGTGGGGCCAGGCGGGCATTTCTTCGGCGCGGCGCATACGCTGGAGCGTTACGAGAGCGCCTTCTACGCGCCGCTCCTTTCCGACTGGCGGAACTTCGAGACCTGGCGCGAGGCGGGCGCGCTCACCGCGGACAAGCGCGCCAATCAGCTCTGGAAGCAGCTCCTGGCGGAATACGAAGCCCCCGCGCTGGATCCCGCAGTGGACGAGGCGCTCAAGGACTTCGTAGAGCGACGCAAGCGCGAAGGCGGCGCGCTGGCCGCCTAACTCCCTCTCCCGCCCTTGGCGTGAGAGGGTCGGGGGGAGGGTGGATTTCCGTATCGACCCCTCACCCGGCTCGCTTTCGCTCGCCATCTCTCCCAATCCGGGAGAGGAGTTTCAGGCCGCCTTCGCCGGTTCAGTCGCCCGCCCCAGGAACGGATGCGGCGTGGGCTCCTTCGGGACGAGCAGGTGGCGCCCCACGATCTCCCAATAGCCAGGGAAGGCGTAGCCGCCGTTGCCGGCCAGGAACTCGGCCCGGCGCTCGCGATAGAGCGCGGGCAGCTTGTACCAGGCCAGCGACGCCTTGGCGTGATGGACGGCGTGCAGGTTGTTGTTGAGATACATGAGGCTCATCGCCGGGCCGGCCTCGACGATGGCCGTCCGCTCGCCGACATTCGGCACGGCGCGATGCTCGGCGAAGGAGCGCAGGACCGTCAGCGCCAGCCCGGGATAGGCATAGAGCAGGATATATTCCTGAACCGGGATGCCGCAGACCCCGACCGCCCAGGCGAGCACCAGCGCCGCGCCGGGGATGTGAACGGCCCAGGCGACGAGGTGCGAGCGATCGCCCTTGACCAGCCGGTCGATCTCGTTGACCGCCAGCCGCCCCACATAGAAGGGCGGGCCCAGCACCAGCCGCCCCGCGACCGTGCCCAGCGCGCGGCGGAACGCGCGCGCTGCGGGCCCCATGCGCTCCCAGCTTTCGGCCGTGAGGTAGTTGCTCTCCGGATCCTCGATGGGGCAGGTGAGACGGTCGTCGCGATGGTGGGTCAGATGGCTCTCGCGATAGATGCGGAAGGGGAGCCAGAGCCAGAGCGAGGGAAAGACCACCGCCTCGTTCACCCACGCGGTGCGGGTGGGGTGGCCATGCACCACCTCATGCTGCAGGGACCCGTGCAGGCAAACGAGATAGCCGGCCAGCGGCAGCACCGCCCACCAGGGCAGCGCATGATGGTGCCAGGTCAGAATTCCAAACGCAGCGTACAGCGCCGCGGCCAAACCCACCGTGGGCCATTCGACGGCGGCGCCCCGCCTGCGCCCGCCCGTCAGTGCATCCGTCAACATGTCTTGGCGTCCAGCTTCCGCAACCCGCCCCCCGGCGGTCTCAAACCACAGTAAATCCCTTCTCGGCTTGAGGACAATGTGGGAATGCGCTGAATATGCCGCGCTTGGGCGTCATTTATGACAGCTGTTGATCAAATGCAGCAAATGTGGATAATCCGCGCATGGCAGTGACGCGGCGGGACGAGACGGTCGAAATCTTCCGGGAGCGGCTGGATGAGGTGATCCGCCAGTCCGGCCTCCGCCGCTCGGCCTTCGCGCGGCGGATCGGGATCGATCGATCGACTCTCACCCAGCTGCTCTCGGCGGCGAACGATCGGCTGCCCCGCGCCGAGACCATCGCCGCCATCGCCGCCGACCAGCAGGTGAGCGTGGACTGGCTCCTCGGCTTGACCCAGGAGGGGCCGCTCTCCGCCGACCTGATGCCGCAGCCTTTCGAAATCGAGGTCGGCGGCGACATGCACCAGGACGAACGGCTGCAGCGCTGGCACGCCGAAGCGGCCGGCTACAAGATCCGATATGTGCCGGCGAGCCTGCCCGACCTGCTCAAGAGCGAGCCGGTGATCCGCTACGAATATCGCGAGCAGGGCGCCGGCGTGCCGCAGGCGCGGCTGGAGGAGGCGGGCGCGCGCCTGGCCTATCTGCGGCGGCCGGAAACGGACATGGAGGTGTGCAGCACCATCCAGTCCGTCGAGGATTTCGCGCGGGGGCACAGCCAGTGGACCGACCTGCCCAGGGCGGAACGGAAACGGGCGATGTCGGTCATGATCGAGCGGCTGGAGGAGCTTTATCCGACCTTGCGCTGGTTCCTGTTCGACCGTCGTACCCGCTACTCTGTGCCGCTGACCATCTTCGGCCCCAAGCGCGCGGCGATCTATATGGGGAACATGTATTTCGTGCTGAACAGCACCGAGCATATCCGCTTGCTGACCCGGCACTTCGACGAGCTGATCCGAGCCGCGGCGCTGCAACCGCGCGATACCATCGAGTTCCTGCGCAACCTCATGAAGGAAACGGCATGACGAGCAAG
>JAREAF010000236.1 GCA_029240475.1 Rhodospirillales bacterium
CTTGGTATAGAGGCCGACGATGCCGCACATCTCTTTCCGCTCACCTCTTGTGACGGGAAAAGCGGCCCGGGGGCCGCCCGCATCGAAATGTAGCAAACGGCTCCACCCGGATCAACAGGTGAGAAAGAATTTTTACTGGCAGGAAAGCCTCATGATTGGGCCGAATCGCTCGCAGCGAAGCTTGGCTACCGCAGCGGCCACCCCATCTAGGTTACTTATGCGCTCGGCTGCGCCTTCGTTATCCTGATGCGGCACATGCGGGAGTGATCATGAGTCTCGTCCAACCCCGACCGCGCCTGCTCGAGCCGGGACTGCCCGCGCTGCCGCCGGGCCTGGAGCGCTACCGGGTCGCCGGCGGCGGCGCGGTGGTCGTCGCCGCCTTCGCGGGAGACTCCCTGACCATTGTCGACAAGGAAGGCCGGCAGCGGGCGGAGCTGGCGGTGTTCGCGCCGGACGGGCGGCCCGACCCCGGCGCCATCGGCGCGAAGCCCGCCGGCCCTGCCGAAGGCATCAACCGGCTCCTCGCCGGCGAGGGGGAGGATGCCGCGCTCATCGCGGCGGCGCTGCGGCGGCGCGGGCTGCCGCAGCAGGTCAGGTCGGCCGTGGCGCTGTTCGAGCATGACTCCTTGCCCGGCGAGGAGGCGCGCTTCACGGTCGAGCGCGACTGCATCCTGATCCTGCATTCGGCGGGCGGGCCGTCGCTGCCCGAGGAGCAGGCCGCCCCGACCGACCTCATCCTCTTCATCCGCAGGGCCAAGCTGCCGGAGCGGCTGGAGCCCGTCCTGCCGCCGCCCCTCGCGGAGCCGCGGCTGGAGTTTCGCGTGCCGCGCGCCAGCGCCCTCGCCTATGAGGTCGCCGAGGGCGAATACATCCAGGTCATCGATGTCGAGGGCCGGCAGTGCTCCGACTTCCTCGCCTTCACCGCGCGCCAGTTGCAGCGCGGGATCGAGCGCGGGCTTGAGGTCACCACCACGCGCACGCTCAACGGCATGGCCTATCCCGGCCCCGGCCTCTACGCAAAATTCTTCGACCAGGACATGCAGCCGCTCGTCGAGGTCGTGCGCGACACGGTCGGCCGGCACGACGCCTTCGCCCTCGCCTGCACGGCCAAATATTACGAGGACATGGGCTATCCCGGGCACCCGAACTGCTCGGACAATTTCAACAATGCCCTCGCGCCCTATGGCGTGGCCGCGCGGCGCGGCTGGCCCGCAATCAATTACTTCTACAACACCATCCTTGGCGCCGATAACGCGCTGACCCTGGACGAGCCCTGGTCGCGGCCGGGCGATTATGTGCTGATGCGGGCCTCCACCGATCTGGTCTGCGCCTCATCCGCCTGCCCCGATGACATCGACGCGGCCAACGGGTGGAATCCGACCGAAGTCCATGTGCGAATCTATCCCAAGCACCGCACCTTCTCGAAGGCGATTGCCACGCGCATGACCCCCGATGCCGATGCCGAGCTGACCCGCGAGACCGGCTTCCACCCGCGCACCTCGGCGCTGACGCGCTCCTTCACCGCCTATCGCGGCTTCTGGCTGCCGCAGAGCTTCGCCGCCCACGGCCCGGTCGAGGAATACTACGCCTGCCGCGAGCGGGCGGCGGTGATCGACCTCTCCGCCCTGCGCAAGTTCGAGGTGCTCGGGCCGGACGCCGAGGCGCTGATGCAATATTGCGTCACGCGCGACGTGCGCCGCTTGGCGGTGGGCCAGGTCGTCTACACCGCGATCTGCTACGAGCATGGCGGCATGATAGACGACGGCACCTTGTTCCGGCTCGGGCCGGACAATTTCCGCTGGATCGGCGGCGAGTCCTTCGGCGGCGAGTGGCTGCGCCAGCAGGCGGCGGCGAAGGGCTGGAAGGTCTGGGTCAAGTCGGCGACGGACCAGCTCCACAACATCGCCGTGCAGGGGCCGAAGAGCCGCGAGATCCTGAGCCAGGTGATCTGGACTCCGCCGGCGCGGCCGAGCCTCTCCGAGCTCGGCTGGTTCCGCTTCACCGTCGGGCGCATCGGCGACCACAACGGCGCGCCGGTCGTGGTCTCGCGCACCGGATATACCGGCGAGCTGGGGTACGAGATCTGGTGCCATCCCAAGGATGCGGTTGGTGTCTGGGACCGCGTGTTCGAGGCGGGCGCGCCGCACGGCATCGCGCCCATGGGCCTCGCCGCGCTCGACATGCTGCGTATCGAGGCGGGGCTGATCTTCGCCGGCTACGAATTCACCGACGAGACCGACCCGCTCGAGGCCGGCATCGGCTTCGCCGTCGCGGCGAAGAAGGAGGAGGACTATATCGGCAAGGACGCGCTCGAGCGGCGGCGCGCCCATCCGCAGCGCGCGCTGGTCGGGCTGGAGCTGGCCGGAAACGAGCCGGTCGGCCATGGCGATTGCGTCCATGTCGGCCGCGCGCGCATCGGCACGGTCACCAGCGGCACCCGCTCCCCCATCCTGAAGAAGAGCATCGCGCTGGCGCGGCTCGACATCGCGCACGCCGCGCCCGGCACGGAGGTCGAGGTCGGCAAGCTCGACGGCCACCAGAAGCGCCTGCCGGCGGTGGTGGCGCCGTTCCCCTTCTACGATCCGCAGAAGATAAGGGTGCGCTCCTGAGGTGCGACCTCATCCTTCGAGGCCCCGCTACGCGGGGCACCTCAGGATGAGGAGAGATGAATGGTCCTCATCCTGAGGTGCGAGCGAAGCGAGCCTCGAAGGGCGAGGAGAAGAACTACTCCGCCGCCTTGGTCTCGGCCTCGGCCATCAGCTTCTTGGCGAGCGCGAGCTTGGCGGACTTGTCCATCTTCTTCAGCTCGTTGTTGAGCACGCGCTCGTTCAGCGACTGGTTCCAGTAATCGAGGCTGCCGATGCCGAGCAGCGCCATCTTGCCGACGAACTGGCGCAGCACCTCGTTGGTCGGGCCCATCACCCAGCCGGCCTTGCCGTCGCGCAGATAGCGCTCGATCCCGAGCGCGGGCTTGTAGCCGGTGCCGCCGCAGGCATGCAGCATCTTGTCGCTCACATGGGCGACGTTTTTGGCGGCCGTGAATTTCACCTGCCACATCCAGTGCAGCAGCGTGGCGCGCGGCAAGGTGTTCACGTCCTTGTGGATCGACCAGTCGCAACCGTTGGTGACCGCGTCCATCGCCTTGGCCATCTGGAAGGCTAAGGCGCGCGATGCGTTGGTGTCGATGATCGCCTCGCCGACATAGTCCTGGATGGTCGGGTAATCGGCCACACGCATGCCGACATCGACGTGAGTCTTGCGCGTGGTGTGGTTCTTGGCGATGTCGATCATGCCGAGCGCGATGCCGTTCCAGCAGGCCGACGAGCAGAGCAGGAAGAAGGGATCGACCGCTTCGTCATTCGAGTTCGCGCCGTCGCCCTTCGGCCCTACCATGCGATCGGCGGGGATGGTCGCGTTGACCTCCAGCGTGCCGGACTGATTGCCGCGGAGACCCATGCCGTCCCACTTGGAGGGCTCGGCCTTCGCCTCGTCGCCCATGATCAGCCAGCAGGTGAGGTCCGAATAGTTGCCGCCGAAGTCGGGGCTCGTGGTCTGGATGATGTACCAGTCGGCAAAGCCGCCCGAAGTCGTCCAGGACGCCTTCTTGCGGACCTTCCAGCCGTTCTCGACCTTCTCGGCGCCGGAGGAGACCGGATACCAGAAATGGGAGCCGGTCTCCGGGTCGGAATAGGAGAGCGTGCCGATCAGCACCTCCTTGTCGAGGCGCTTCATCAGGTCCTGCAGGACCGGGCTGCCGTGCGCGCGGAGCATCGCGGCGGCGACGGCGCCGGTGTGCATCGTGTAGCACATGGCCGTCGAGGCGCAGCCGTAGCGGGCGATCGTCTCCACCACCATGGCCGCGCAAGTATGGTTCTCGCCGAGGCCGCCCAATTCCTTCGGCACCAGGAGGCCGAGCAGGCCGAGCTTGGCCAGCGCCTCGAAGTTCTTGCGCGGGAAAATCAGCTTGCGATCGGACTCGACCGCGTTCTCGCGCAAGGTGGTCCGGGAAAGCTCGATGAGCTTGGCCTGCAGCTCCTGCTGCTGGGGGGTCAGGAGCCACTGCGGGTCGAATTCGTATCCGAGACCCCAGAAATCGTCCGAACCCCATTTCTTGGCGGTCATTGTTCCTCCCCTTCGCGCGGTTGCTGCGGCGCCGGCCGATATTTTCGAAACCGTATCCAATGGCACAGAGCAATGCAAGGAGAGCCCCTGGACCGGTTTTGGACCATTAATTACCCGCTCGCTTGACACCCCGCCGACCTGCTCCTACGGTTTTGAAACATCAATCCCGGTCCTACGCCGGCAATAAAAGTGCGGCATTGATGCCGCGTCATGGGCAAGCTCAGGGAGGATCCAACAAGATGCGCACGCGCTTCAGCCGACGCCGCCTGCTCGGGACGACCGCCGCTGGTATAGCTCTGGCAGGAACTGGTCTGCCCCGGCTTGCACGCGGCGCGGAGAAGACGGTCAAGATCGGCTTTCTCGCCCCGATGAGCGGCGACTATGTCGATTGGGGGCTGCCCGGCCTCTATGGCTGCGAGATCTGGGCCGAGAACGTCAATGCCCAGGGCGGCCTAAAGATCGGCGAGGACAATTACAAGATCGAATTCGTCGGCTATGACGACGAGGCCGAGACCGACAAGGCGCTCCAGGGGGCCAAGAAGCTCGTCCTCGAGGATGAGGTGAAGTTCATCCTGATGCTGGGCGGCAACTACTCGGGCGTGCAGAACTTCGTCAATCAGGAGAAGATGCTCGTTTCGACGCTGCTCCCGAGCGACATGTCGCCGGAAACGCCGTATCTGATCGCGCCTTGCGAGACGCATCCCTTCTACAACGTGACCGGCGTCGAGTGGCTGGCGAAGAACCGGCCCGAGCTGAAGAAGGCGGCGATCGTCTATCCAGATGACTCCCTAGGCCAGCCGAGCCTCGCCACCTATCGCGCCGCGTTCGAGGCCGAAGGCATCCAGATCGTGTCGGAGAAGGCCTATCCCGACGAGGCGAGCGCCGATTTCACCGCGCTGACGACGGCGCTGCTCGCCGCCAAGCCCGACATCCTCTGCCTCGACACCTGCGGCGCGGGCGCCGTCTCGCAGATCACCGAGCAGGCCTTCCTACAAGGCTACAAGGGCCAGATGATCTCCTGCACGCTCGATTACTACAAGCAGGTCACGGAGAAGACGAGCAAGGAGTTCATGGAAGGCTTCATCTTCCAGTTCCCGAACTTCGACGATCCGGCTATGCAGTCGGCCAACATCAACTTCCCGGATCCCAAGGGCTTCTACGACGCCTATGTTCAGAAATATCCGGACGCCTGGTCGGCGGTCTCCTGGGAGTATGCGGCGATCATGGTGACCTGGGCCGATGCGGCGCAGAAGGCCGGCAGCGTCGAGCCTCTCAAAGTGCTCGAAGCCATGAAGGCCAGCGGCACCAGCCCGCACGTGTTCGGGAAGGTCGAATGGTGGGGGACGGAGGTCCTGGGCGTGGACAACGCGCTGATCGCGGACTGGCCCGTCGTGGTCATGCGCGACGGCGTGCCGACCATCGCCGAGTTCCGCAGCATCCCGGACTGGATGGACAAGCACACCGATCTCCTGATCAAGCACATGACCGATCTGAAGCAGATGCCCAACCAGCGGGCGTGAGCGGAGCGG
>JAREAF010000237.1 GCA_029240475.1 Rhodospirillales bacterium
GGGACGCCCTGGATGTCGAAGGCCTCGCGAATGCCGTTCACCAGATAGCGCAGATAGGACTCCGGCAGCTCCTCGGCGCGGCTGGCGAAGAGCGCGAAGCTGGGCGGCCGGGCCTTCACCTGCGTCATGTAGCGCAGTCGGATGCGCCGGCCGGAGACCGCCGGCGGCGGGTGGGCGGAGGTCGCCTCCTCCAGCCAGCGATTGAGCTGCGCGGTCGGCACGCGCCGGTTCCAGGCCTCGTACACCTGAAAGACCGCGGTCATGAGCTCATCGAGATTGCGGCCGGTCAGCGCCGACAGCGTGACCACGGGCAGGCCCTTCACCTGCGGCAGCGAGGTCTCGACGCGGTCGCGCAGCTGCCGCTTGGCGGCGTTCTTGTCCGCGATCGCGTCCCACTTGTTCGCGGCGATGACGAGCGCCCGGCCCTCCTCCTCGACCAGCCGCGCGATCGTGAGGTCCTGCTTCTCCAGCCCCTGCTCGGCATCGAGCACCAGCACCACGACCTCGGCGAAGCGGATGGCGCGCAGCGTGTCGGCGGCCGAGAGCTTCTCCAGCTTTCCTTCGACCTTCGAGCGCCGCCTGAGGCCGGCCGTGTCGACGAGGCGCAAGGGACGGCCCTGCCACTCCCAATCCACGGCGATGGCGTCGCGCGTGATGCCGGCCTCGGGGCCGGTCAGCAGCCGCTCCTCGCCGATCAGCCGGTTGACGAGGGTGGACTTCCCGACATTCGGCCGGCCGACGATGGCCAGCTGCAGCGGCCCGCGGTCGGCTTCGGGCTCCTCCTCCGATTCCTGTTCATCCGCCTCGGCCGGAGGCGGTGTCGAGATGAGGGCCGCCATGCGGTCATAGAGGTCGGACAGGCCCTCGCCATGCTCGGCGGAGATGGCGATCGGCTCGCCGAGACCGAGCCGGTACGCCTCGGCCGCGCCGGCCGTCCCCGCCCGTCCCTCGCTCTTGTTGGCGACCAGGAGGACGGGTGCGCGCCCCCGCCGCAACAGCCGGGCAAAATGCTCGTCCTGCGGCGTCACGCCCGCGCGCGCATCGATCAGGAAGAGGACGAGGTCTGCCTCGGCGATCGCGCGCCGGGTCTGCTCGGTCATGCGCGCCGAGAGCGAGCCGGCCTTGGCCTCCTCGAGCCCGGCGGTGTCGAATAGGGTGAATTCCAGACCGCCCAGCCGGCCGCGCCCCTCGCGGCGGTCGCGGGTCACCCCCGGCGTGTCGTCGACCAGCGCCAGGCGCTTGCCGATCAGCCGGTTGAACAGGGTCGACTTGCCGACATTGGGCCGGCCGACGATGGCCACGGTCAGCGCCATGGCCCGTATAGTACCGATCTAGCGGTAGGCGACCAGCTGGCCGGACTGGGTCACGACCAGGAGGGTGCCGCCGGCGACCACCGGCGCGATCCGGCTGCCGCCGGGAAGCTCATAGGTGACGGCCACGCTGCCGTCAGAGGGCGAGAGCGCCAGCATCTGCCCCAGCGAGCTGACGACATAGAGCTGGCCGCCCGCGAGCACCGGCCCGGCCCAGCTGATCGGCCCGGCCCTGTCCTCCTCCTCGTCCTCGTAGCGTTGCAGCTGCTGCACCCACCGGACGCGGCCGTCGGTGCGCGTCACCGCGAGCAGGCGCGCATCCCCGGTCAGCATGAACACCGTCTCGCCGGCCACCCACGGATCGGCCGGGCCGCCCGCGTTCAGCTCCCAGGAGGGCGCGCCGCGCCGGAGCTCGATGGCGATGCTGCGCCCGGCATGGCTGGTGGCGATCAGCAGGTCCCGATCGATCACCGGGCGGCCCGCGATGTCGGAGAGGGTGGAGATGGAGCTCAACCGTTCGACGGGCGAGAGGCTTTCGGTCCACAGCACGCGGCCGTTCTCGGCCCGGATCGCAACCAGCTCGCCCGAGGAATAGGGCGCGACCACGATCGGCCCCGACACGGCCGGGCTCGCGCCGCCGACGATGCCGGTCGCCTCCGTCAGGCCGGAATGGGTCCACAGCTCCCGTCCATCCTCCGCCGAGAGCGCCAGCAGCTGGTTGTCGAGCGTGACCGCGAAAACCCTGCCGTCCGCGACGGTGGGGGCCGCGCGCATCGGCGCCGGCGCTCGCGCCTCCCACACTGCGGCCCCCGACGAGGCGTCGAGCGCATAGATGCGCGCGAAGCCCGTGGTGACGTACAAGCGCCCGTTGTCGAAGGCGAGCCCGCCGCCGAAATAGCCGTCGTCCTCGTCCTCGGGCTCGAGATCGACCTGCCAGATGCGGCGCCCGCTGCCGAGATCGAAGGCGCTCACGGTCGCTCCCGCGTCCATGGCGAAGACCTCGCCCCCCGCCACCACGGGGCCGCTCAGTATCTCCCGACCGTCGTCCTCTCCCGCGCCGAGATCGGCCGACCAGACGCGCGTCAGCGACGCCTCCAGCCCCAAATGGCCCATGGCGTGGCTCGGCGAGCCGCCCGCTTGCGGCCACTCGGCCGCCGCCACCGGATCGGGCAGCTGCAGCGCAACCCCGGCCAGCGCCGGATCGGCTTCGACGCCGTCGGCCCTGCGCAGCACCGCGATCCGCTCGCCTTCGAGCGGATCCTCCTCGGCGGCGCCGAAGAAGGTCCGATTGAGCGTGTCGCAGCCCGTGACGGCCAGAAGCGCCGCCACGAGAGTGGCGCGGGTGAGCAGATGCATGGTCCATCCGGTCATGATGCGGGGAGCGTGGCGGCAATCTCGGCCGCGCGTCCGCGCAGCCCGGCCGGCGCCGCCGGATCGTCGGCAAGAGTGAGGAACAGGGTGCGCGCCCGGGCGGAGTTGCCGGCATGCAGCTCCGCCAGCGCCGTGAGCTCCATGGCCTGGAACCGCCACGGATTGTCGGCGGAGGTCAGCGGCTCGAGGCGGCGGATGAGGTCGCCGCTGTCGGATTGGCCGAGCGCATGCTGGGCCTGAAGGATCAAGGCAAGGTCGCGATAGACCTGGGGAGTGCCGGAATCGGCGGCGATGGCCTCGAAGGCGGCCACCGATTCCGCCTTGCGCCCGAGCTCGGCGAGCACCGTCGCCTCCCGGAGCCTTGCCAGCACGCCATATCCGTCGTCGCCGGCCAGCGTCTCGTACGCCTCGACCGCCTCAGCGGGCTGCATCGCGGCGGCGGCCAGATACGCGTTGGAGCGATCGATCCGCCGCTGTTCCTGCCATTGCCGCCACAGCAGAATGCCGCCCGCCACGGCCAGCACCAGGAGCACCGCGGCGATGATGTGTTTGGAATAGCGACGCCAGAGCTTGAGGAGCTGCTCTCGGCGCACCTCCTCGTCGACTTCGCGGAAGACGTCCGTCAACCCAAAAACCCCCAGAAAAGCGGCGGTACCATAGCTTGCCACCCAGGGGTTGGCAAACGGGGTAATCCCGGCCTGCCGAGGCCGGCGGACGCCTCGGCTCAGGCCTGCCGCCACTTGATCGAGCAGCCCATGCTCGGCACCTGATCGGCGGGGCCACGGCCGCTCTCGGCCACCTGCTTCATCGCCTCGAACAGCTCGCGGCGCTTGACCTCCCCACCCCTCGGACCGGCGTCGTCGATGCGTCCGCGATATTGCAGCTCGAGCGCGGCGTTGAATCCGAAGAAATCGGGCGTGCAGGCCGCCCCATAGGCGCGCGCCACCTCCTGGGTGCGGTCGATGACGTAGGGAAACGGAAACCGGTGACGGGCGGCGAAGGCCTTCATGTTCTCGAACGAGTCCTCCGGATAGGCCTCGGTGTCGTTCGGCATGATGGCGATGCTGGATACTCCAAGCTGCTGTAGCTCGGCGCAGTCCCGGACCAGGCGGTCGATCACCGCCTTCACATACGGGCAGTGATTGCAGATGAACATGACGAGCGTGCCGCGCGGGCCGCGCAGCTCCGAGAGGCGGACCCGCCTGCCGTCCACTCCCTCCAGGTCGAACTCCTTTGCCTTCCAGCCGAAATCGCAAATTGGGGCGCTCACGGGCATGGTCCTACGCCTCCCTCGGTCACGGGGCAGGAGATGTTAAGCCGAACGGGCCGCCGGGCAAGGCCCGCAGGGCAGACTAGGGCTGGATTTTCCGCGCCGCTTGCGGAAGACTGAGATGGACAGCCCTCGCAAGGGGCGCCCGCAGCCGAATGCTGATGAGCACCGTAACGCGTCTTGCCGACCGTCGCCCCAGCCACCGCACCGTCTTCTTCACCAGAACCGAGCTGAACCTGCTGCTGTCGCTGTACAGCCGGCGTGTGTCTGCGGGCGAGTGGCGCGACTATGCGATCGATCATCGGCGCGGGCTGGCGGCGTTCTCGGTGTTCCGGCACAGTCGCGACCAGGCGCTCTACCGCATCCTCAAGCTCGAGGATGCCGACCGGCGGTATCATTACCAGGTCACGGCCGGCCCCAGGCGCCTGGGCACGGCCGCCACGTTGCGCGAGGCCTTGAACCTGTTCGAGCCGAAGCTGCGGCTGGTGACGTGAGATCAGTGAACCCTCGGCGCCCGTCCACCGATTATTTCGGCACCCAGCGCCCGCCTTCGCGCACATAGAAGGTGCTGCCTTCCGCCCCGTCGCGGCGGAGGTAAAGGCTCCCGCTCGGCAAGTCGAGATCCGCCGGGGGAGATCCGAGCCCGGCGAGGATCACCGGCTCGATCCTCGAGCTGGGCGGCACCCCCAAGGAAACCGCCACCCCGGTCCCGTCCGCGGCGCGGACGGCGCTGTTGTAGAGCCCGAACCCGCTGGCGCTCCCGGCCGCGGCCAGGCCATCGCCCCCGTTCCCGTCCGTCACCAGCCGTTCGAAGCCGGGGTGATGCAATCCGATCAGCTGCACGCAGGCGCCGCCCTTCTCGATGTGGACGACCTCTCCTCCGGGCGCGGCGGCCACGGCCTGGCCACCCATGATCGTCAGTCGCGGATCGCCCTCCAGCACATGCACCATCGTGCTATGGCCGACCGCGCTCGCCCCGAGCAGCACGACGGAGGGGTTGCCGCCCGTTTCGATCGCCACCAGCGGGCCCTGCCCCCGCCCGGCCAGCCCCTGGAGCAGGGCAGGTCCGGTCCCCGCGATCCGCACGCCGCCCAAACCGTTGTCCTCGACCGCGCAATTGCGCAGCGTGAGCGGCTCCTGCGGCCCGCTGAACTCCAGGCCGAACCGAGCGCAGTTGCGGACCACGAGGTCGCGAATCACCGCCGCCTTGCCGATCCCGTGAATGGCGATGCCCGATCCCCCCTCGGGGTTTGCCGAGCGGTTGCCGTTGACTCGCAGATAGGCCAGCTCGGCGCATTCCCACGCCCGTTCCCCGCTCGGCCAATCTTCGCTCTGCAGGACGATGGCGTTCGAGCCATCGGCCAGGAACAGCTCGGTGCCGATCGGCAGGTCCGCCGCCGAGGCGCCGTTGATCCGTATCCCGCGCCGCAGGATGACCGGCCCGTCCACCGCGATCCGTCCGGCAGGCAGCAGCAGAACGGGCGGACGCCTCTGGGCGACGGCGTCAAGAATTGCCTGATTGAGCGCGGCCCTGTTCTCGGATGGCCGCGCCTGTGCCGAGACACGGTAGGGGGCGAGCCAAGTGAGTACGGCCGCTTCGCCCAGAGGCGTCCGCCCGTTCTGCTGCTGCCTGCCGGACGGATCGCGGTGGACGGGCCGGTCATCCTGCGGCGCGGGATACGGATCAA
>JAREAF010000238.1 GCA_029240475.1 Rhodospirillales bacterium
CAGGAAGGAGTGGACGGGCCCGAACTTGCGCCTGCCCGCCTGCGTTAGCCCTCCGGCTTTTCGGTCTTTCGGATGCGGAAGATCAGCACCTCGCCTTCCTTGCGAGTCTCGATGAGCTCGTTGCCGGTCGCGTCGCAGAAGTGAGGCACGTCCAGCCGCGAGGCCGGATCGGTGGCATGGATTTCTAATATCTCGCCGACTGCGAGCGACTTGATTGCTTTGCGCGCCCGCAAGACTGGCAAAGGACAAATGAGGCCCTTCGCATCGAGAACTATATCCGGCATGACTAGAAATCCCCCCGCATCAGTGGAAATCCTTCTAAATCTTTGCGAATGCGGTAAACCCTGCGCGCCTTTTTGGGCACCCTTTGGCCAGTTGATTGTTAGTTCACCTGAAATCAGTGTTGCTCATATGACGACAGCCGAACGGCTCGCAACCTCATGTCCTACGCCGACCTGATCGGGTCCGCCCGTCGCGCAAGCACCCTCCTGAAGGCGATGAGCAACGAAAGGCGCTTGCTCATCCTTTGCCATCTCGCCGAGGGCGAACGCTCGGTGGGCGAGCTTGAGTCCTTGGTCGGCCTCAGTCAATCCGCCCTGTCGCAGCATTTGGCTCGGCTCCGTCGCGACCGTGTGGTCCGCACCAGGCGGGCCGCCCAATCGATCATCTACTCGCTCGAGGGCGAGGAGGCGCTCACCATCATGGAGGCGTTGCGCCGCCTCTATGTCGGAGCGCCGGCGGCGCGTGGCAAGGACGTGGCCGGCGCGGCCGATTGACCTTTCCCTGACCCCCGTCGGACAATAGCCCCCAGGCCGGGGCCGTCGCGCGATCCTCAAATCCGCCTGCCGCGCGGACCCCTCCTTGAGGGAGGATCCCCATTCCCACGACGGCGCCCAGCCCAGCGCAACCCCGCCGCAAGCGGCTTCTGCTCATCGGCGTCGCGGACGAGGATCTCGAGCCGCTGACCCGGATTCCGGGCGCGGCCGGCCTGGAGTTCGTCCGTGTCGGGGATTACGAAGCGGCGACCGATCCGCTGCGCTGCGACCCCGAGTCCTTCATCGCCGAAGTCGTGGAGACTGCGCGAAAGGATCCGCAGGGTTTCGACGGGATCCTTCAGTTCGAGGACTATCCGTCGAGCATGCTGATGCCGTTCATCGCCGAGCGACTCGGCCTCACCGCCACGCCGGTCGCATCGGTGTTCCGCTGCGAGCACAAGCTGTGGAGCCGGGTCATCCAGCGCGAGGCGCTGCCGCAGGCGGTGCCACGCTTCACGGCCCTGCCGCTCGACGACCCGGACCCGCTCGGGCGGCTGGACCTGCCGTTTCCGCTCTGGGTCAAGCCGGTGAAGTCCTACATGTCCTATCTGGGCTTCCGGGTGGGGTCGCGCGCCGAGCTGGAGCAGGTGATCGCGCGCGCCCGCATCGAGCTGCCGCAGTTCGTGGCGCCCTTCAATCGCATGCTGGTCAAGGAAGCCGCGCCGGAGGGTCTGGGTCATGTGGACGGCTTCTGGCTCCTCGCCGAGGAGCTGATGGGAGGCCGGCAATGCTGCCTGGAAGGGTTCGTCCACGATGGCGAGGTGACGGTGCTGGGGGTGGTCGATTCGATCCGCCTCCCCAACCGGGTCAGCTTCACCCGGTTCGAATATCCCTCGCGCCTGCCGGCTTTCGTCCAGGAGCGCATGGCCGAGATCGCGCGCAAGGTGGTGCCGGCGATCGGCCTAGACAATACGCTCTTCAATATCGAGCTGTTCTGGGACGCCAAGTGCGAATGGCCGACGATCATCGAGATCAACAGCCGCCTCTCGGCGCAATTCGCCGATCTGTTCCAGAAGGTGGACGGCGTCAGCACCCATGAGGTGCTGGTCGATCTCGCGCTGGGGCGCAAGCCCCGCTGGCGGCGCGGCGAGGGGCGCTACCGTGTGGCCGCGAGCTTCGTGCTGCGCACGGACCGGGACCGGTTCGTCAGCCGCGTCCCGTCGGCCGCCGAGATCCAGCATGCGCGCACGCTGCTGCCGGACCTTGAGTTCCGGGTGCGCGCCGCTGCCGGCCACCGGCTCAGCGAATGGCCCCAGGACAGCTACACCTTCCGCTACGGGCTCATCCATCTGGGCGGACGCGACCAGGCGGACCTGCGCGCCCGCTACGCCCTCGCCCGCTCTTTGCTGCCGTTCGAGTTCGGCGCGAGCCCGGCGCGAAAGCGGGCGAAGGCTATAGCCGGTTCAGCGGCATCTTGAGGTAGACCGTGCCGTTTGGTTCGGCGGCCGGCAGCGCGCCCGCGCGAATGTTCACCTGCAGGGCCGGCAGGATCAGCGTCGGCGCCTCCAATGTGCGGTCCCGCTCCTCGCGCAGACGCACATAGGCCTCCTCCTCCCGCCCCGCCCCCACATGGATGTTGCGGCCGGCGTGATCGGCGGCGCTCGCCTCCCATGCCACCTCGCGGCCGTTGCCGCCATAATCGTGGCCGACGCAGATCCGGGTCTCGGGCGGCAGGCTGAGGAGGGTGCGGATCGAGCGGAACAGGGTGCGCGCATCGCCGCCCGGGAAGTCGCAGCGCGCGGTGCCCGAATCGGGCATGAACAAGGTGTCGCCGACGAAAGCGGCGTCGCCGATCAGATAGGTGATGCAGGCCGGCGTATGCCCCGGCGTATGGAGCACCCTCGCTTCGAGGCCGCCGATCGCGAATCGGTCGCCATCATCGAACAGCCGGTCGAATTGCGAGCCGTCGGAGCGGACCTCGCCCTCGATGCCGTAGAGGTCGGCGAAGGTCCGCTGCACGATGGAGACGTTCCGGCCAATGCCGACGGGCGCGCCGAACCGCTTCTTCAGAAGCTGGGCGGCGGTCAGATGATCGGCATGGACATGGGTCTCGAGAATCCAGTCCAGGGCCAGGCGCTCGCGCTCGATGAAGGTGGAAACCCGGTCCGCCGAGCCGGTGGATAGCCGCCCGGATTTCGGCTCGAAGTCCCAGACCGGGTCGATCACCGCGGCGCGGCGGCCGGCCTGATCCGCCACCACATAGGTGACGTTCCCGGTCGCCCGGTCGTGAAAGCCGGTGACCCAAGGCTTGCTCATGCCTAACCTCTCCCCTCGCCGGATTCGGCCACGACTATAGAAGGGCCGGGTCCAGCCCCGCCATGCTCCGAGTTGCGCACCGATGCTCGACGCCTATGTAAGACGTATCTTCGACCCTCCCCTCGACCGGGCCGCAGCGGCGCTGGCCAGGCACGGGGTGAGCGCCAACTGGGTCACGGCGGCAGGAGCGGCCCTCGGCCTGGCGGCCTGCATCGCCATTGCCCTGGAGAGCTACGGGGCCGCCCTCGCCCTGATCCTGGCCAACCGCGTGTCGGACGGCCTCGACGGCGCGCTGGCGCGCCGGACGGCACCAACGGACCTGGGCGGCTTCATCGACACCGTGGCGGACTTCCTGTTCTATTCGGCGGTGCCGTTCGCCTTCGCGCTCGCCGAGCCCGAACGCGGGCTGGCCGCCGCCTTCCTGATCTTCAGCTTCGTGGGGACGGGGGTGAGCTTCCTCGCCTTCGCCGCCATCGCCGCGCGCCGCGCTCTGACCACCGAGCGCTACGGGCTGAAGTCGCTCTACTATATCGGCGGCCTGACCGAGGGCGCCGAAACCATCCTGCTGTTCGTGCTGATGGCGCTGAGGCCGGACTGGTTCGAGCCGCTGGCCTACGGATTCGGCGCGCTCTGCTGGCTGACCACCGCCGGGCGCGTCTGGCGGGGGGCGATCGTCTTCCGCGACCGCCCGCCGGCTTCCGGCGTCACCTCTCCCTTGCGAGAGGTCGGCGAGCGCGAGCGAGCCGGGTGAGGGCTGATTCCGTCTCTGCAAGTCCCTCACCCTCCCGGCGCTGACGCGCCGGGCCCCCTCCCTCTCCCCGCTTCGCGAGAGAGGGGCTTAGCGCGCCTCACTCGGCCGGATAGGAGATCCGGACCACCTCCAGCTCGAGGTCTCCCGCCGGACGCTTCCAGACGACGGTGTCGCCCACCTCGGCGCCGATCAGGCTCTGCGCCAGCGGCGAGGCCCAGCTGATCCGGCCGGCGGCGACGTCGGCCTCGTCCTCGCCGACGATCTCGAAACGGTGCGGCCGGTCCTCTTCATCGATCACCTCCACCATCGCGCCGAAGGCGACCTCGTCGTGCGGCTGCGCGGAGAGGTCGACGGGGAGCGCGCGCTCGATGCGTCCCTCCACATAGCGGATGTCGCGATCGACCATGCGCAGCCGGTCCGCCGCAACCATGTCGGTCTGGCCGAGCTCGGCCAGATGCCGCTTCTCCTCCTTGAGCCCCTCCAGCTGCCGGTGGAGGAGGCGCAAGCCCCGCGGCGTCACATGATTGGGCAGATGACTCTGCGGGCGCTCCGGGATTTCGTCGCCGGGCTGCGGCCCTTCGGATTCCTTGACGAACGCGCGGCTCATGATGATCGGTCCTTGGAACTGAGGATGGAGATCGCCTGCGGGAAGTCGGTGCCGTGCGGGCCGTCAGCCCGAGGCGCCCCAGGCCCGCCGCGCTCCGGCGCAAGCGGGCCCGGCGGGCGGCTTGGCGCCACCCTTCCACTTTCCGGCAGCCCTGCCCAGACGCGCCATGCGCTGCTCCCGACGGCGAGGAGGATGAGGGGCGGGGTGATCCCGCCCTCAAAATGGCAACGATTTCGAAGGAATTGCCGTTGCGCTGCTACCCATGATGGGACCCGCCGAGGGCCGCATGCAAGCGCAACCTCAGCTCAGGTCAGGATAAAGGCGGCGCAGTCCGGCGATCAATTCGGCAGCGATCTCGGCCAGGAATTCGCGCCCGAGCTCCGCATCGGCGCGGGCGGGATCGCCGGTCGCGCCGGAGGGGCTGTGGTCGGGGTGCGCCGGGTCGCGGCTGAGCAACCCGGGCAGCGCCCACGGCCAGGTGTCGGCCGCCGGCCCGTTCTGCGCCGGCTCCGCGCGGTCGAGCCGCACCCGCCCCGGATCGATCGCGAGCATGAGCGAGGTTTCATAAGCATCCGCGTGGACGCCGTTTTCCCGCAGCTTGGACCTGCCCTGCGCCCCGAGATGCCGCAGATCGGCTATCGCCACCCGGATGCCGCATTGCTCCAGGATGTTGCGCGCCGCGATCCGCAGCGGCGCCTCGGTGGAATAGCCGGTATTGAGGATCGCGAGGCGGCGGGCGCCCTGCCCCGCGAAGCCCGCGAGAATGTCGGTCACCAGCGCGATGAAGGTCTCCGCGCGAAGATGCTGGCTGCCGGGATAGTCGGTGAAGGCCGGGTAGTAGCCGAACCCGATCACCGGCGCGACGACGACCGGCAGCTCGTCGGCGACTCGCCCCGCGAGGTGGCGGGCGATGGCGCTGTCGGTGTCGAGCGGCAGATGGAGCCCATGCTCCTTGGCGAAAGCGCCGACCGGAATCAGCACCGGGCGGTTCTCCTTGAACAGCCGCTCCGCTTCGTCCCAGGTCAGGCCTTCGAGAAAGCAGCCGCGCATCCCCATCCCCTCAACGCCGGCCGCTGCGCCGGAGCGAGCCGAGAATGCCGCGCACCAGCTCGCGTCCGATGGCGCTGCCGACGCTGCGCACCACGCTCTTGGCCATGGCGGTGCCGACCGAATCCCGCCGCGAGGACGGGCGC
>JAREAF010000239.1 GCA_029240475.1 Rhodospirillales bacterium
CGCGCCGCTATTCTTTTCAGAACGTACTTCAGCTGATTGCCCTTGAGTTTCAGGCCTCCCGGTATCGACGCCGCGTACTCGACCACCTTGTAGTCGACCAGAGGCGACCGCGTCTCCAGCGAGTGGGCCATCGCCATCCGATCCACGGTGACGAGGAGGTGGTCCGGCATGCGAGTCATCAGATCGGTGTATAGCATGCGATCGACGACGTGATCGATGTCGTCCGAGCGGAACAGCGTCAGGATCTTGGCCAGAGAGTCGTAATCCTCGATTTGTCGCCTCGCGCCTCCGGTGAACAGCTGTTGCTTCGCCTCCTGCGTAAAGCGCAGGTAATTGAGGCTGTGGGCATAGCGCTCGTCCTGGCCGTAGAAGGACATATCATTGAGCCACCGCGCCTTTTGTGCGAGGCTCTTGTAGCCAAACGATTCCGGAATGCGCTCGACGATGCGCCGCATGAGGTCGCGCCGGAACCACGCCGGCAACAAGCAGTAAAAATCGAGCACCCGTTGGCCGGCGAAGCGGTCATAGCCGGCGAAGCTTTCATCACCGCCGTCGCCAGTGAGGGCCACTTTGACCGCCTCACGCGCACTACGCGCGACCAAATAGACCCCTGCGCCGAACGGGTCAGCGGGTTCGTCCATGTGGTGAACCATCAGCGGAACCAAATGCAGCAAGTCCGCGTCGACCACCTTCTCGTGCGCCTCAACACCGTAGCGGTGGGCCACCATGCGCGCATAGGGTAGTTCGTCAAATCCCTGCTCCCTCACGCCGATCGAGAACGTTGGCACGGGCTCCTCGGTCACACTGGCCATGATCGCCGTGACCAGGCTGGAATCGATCCCCCCACTGAGGAAGGTGCCGACCCGGACATCGCTCAGGAGGTGCATCTGCACGGTCTCGCGCAGCAGCCGATCCAGCTCCTCGAAAATCTCGTCCTCGGAACACTGAAGCTTGTCGGTAAAGGTCAGGTGCCAATACTTCTCAATTCTGACGTTGCCATTTTCCCAGAGCAGCCAGCTACCCGCTGGCAGCTTTTCGATGCCTTTAAACAGCGAATAGCGATCCGGTGGGAAGCGCATCGACATGTAATGCCAGAGTCCTTCGAGATCGATTTGCCGTTCGACCAAGCCAGAACTCAAAATTGACTTGACTTCCGAAGCAAAAAGCAACTGGGTCGGATTTAGATGGAAAAATAGCGACTTCTGCCCCATGTGATCGCGCGCGAGGAACAAAGTCCTGCGCGGCCTGTCCCAGAGGGCAAAGGCAAACATGCCGCGCAACTGCTTGACGCATTCGGGGCCGAGGTCCTCATACAGATGCAGGATGACTTCGACATCGGTCAACGTCTTGAAGACATGGCCGCCCGCGATCAGCCGACGGCGGAGGTCCGGGCTGTTGTAGATCTCGCCGTTGCAGATCAGCTGGATGTCGCCGGTTTCGTTGCTGATTGGCTGATCGCCAGTGTTGAGGTCGATGATGCTGAGCCGGCGATGCCCGAGGGCAATGCGGTCGTCGCGGTAGTAGCCAGAGCCGTCCGGGCCACGGTGCGCGAGCGCTTCGGTCATCGGGACGATGGCGTCCCGGCGCGCATCGGAGATGATTCCGCTGATGCCACACATGAGGCGAATTCCCTTAGCGGTCGAGCGCAGACTGGCCGCAGCCGGTCATGAGATTAAGTGCGCGGCGGCTGCTGGCCAAGGGCAGCACGGATCCGCGGCATTCAACCGCCCGCGCGATCATCATAGCCAGCCGGCCTCCTGGAACGAGCGGACCATCTGCTGCAGCCCGTCCTCAGGGGCGATCTTGGGCCGATAGCCGAGCACCTGGCGCGCCTTGCCGATGTCGAACGCGCGCGTCGAGTTGAACCAGGCTGCCCGCCGGCGGTGCAGGGGCGGCGAGATCGAGAACGGCTTGCACGCGAACTCGCAGGCCGCAGAGGCATAGTAGAGCAACCGATAGGGCAACCTAAGCCTCGGGGGCGAGACTCCCAGGGCGGCGGCCATCACCTCGACCACGGTGTTGATCGTGATGGCATGGTCGTCGGCAATGATGAAGACGTCGTCGCTCGCCTCGTCCCGCTCGTGGCACAGGACGAAACCGTCGCACAGGTCGTCGACGTGTACGAAGTGATAGGTGACTTCGCCCGCGCCGAACATCACGAAGCGGCCGCTCTTGATCAATCGCGCCAGCTTGAGAAAGCGCCTCTCACGCGGGCCGTAGATCCCGGCCGGGCGCACCACGGCCATCGCTAGGCCGAGCTCGCGACCGAGTTGGCGGGCCACGACCTCGCCCTCGTACTTGGTCTGTTGATAGTAGTCGTCGGGTCGGATCGGCGAGTTTTCATCGCCGGGCGGACGATCAATCGTGCCGTGGACACCCATGGTCGAGCACTGCACGAAACGCTTGACCCCCGCGCGCGCCGCTTCCTCCACGATGTTCCGAACCCCGTCGACGTTCACTCGCCAATAGGCCTTCTGGGGGACGTTGGTCGGCCGGTACAGCGCAGCGACGTTGTGGACGATCTCCACGCCGTCCAACGCCCGTTTCAGGCTTTCCCGATCGGTCAGGTCACCCGGGACGAGCTCCAGCTGCGGAGCGACGTAGTCAGGCTTACCATCTGGCGGATAGTACATTCCCCGAGTTGGAATGTTGCGGCCCGCCAGGTATCGGCAGAAGTAGTCGCCTGTATATCCATTGGCGCCCGTCACAAGGATCTTTGGCTTCATTCTGTTTCACCTGGGTAAGGGCACGTTCATTCTAGTAGTCAACCCGATGACACCAGAGAAGAACGGCCGACCGCGCAGAACCGAGCCGCAGCATGCGCTTGCGCCGCCGCCACTTCCGACTCCTTGCGCCTCATGCTCCAGCCGAGCTCGGCCTGCATCATGTCGGCGCAAGAGCTCAGAAACCCCTCCGGCAGTCTGCCCCTGGCAGCCAGGTTGGTGCGAAGGAACACGAGATCCTTCAAGCTCACCGCCATTTCCTCCCGAACGGCGTGCAGGCAACAACAATACAGGATTTCCCGCAAGGACTTTTGCGGCGCCGGCTTTGCCCCGACCTGCAACACCTTCGCAAAGATGCTGCCATAACGTTTGAGCAACTCTGTTCCGTCTTGCTCAACGTCTGAGTTTAGTGCTCCAACGATCTGTCGGTTTAGCGCCGCGGAATCCTCGAAGCCTTGCGCCCCGATCAAGGGAACATGCCGCACTGTGCAGGGCGGCGGTGGCGTTCTGCTGAGCTTGCGAAACACCAGGTCGACAGTGTGCTCCGCCACCAGGCGGGCGGTCGTGTACTTGACACCCACCACGCTCACCAGCCCCGCCATCGCGTCGGTCCGCTGATGGTCGATGACGATGCTGCGGCGCGCACGCTTCACCTCGCCGCGCTGCATGCCTTCCGCAGGCGTGAGGCCCCCGTAACAATAGCGCACGTCGTCCAGGGTCAGGCACGCACCGGGACAGGCGTCGTTGACCTCATCGAGAAATGCCGCGACTTCGCTCTCGGCGAAGCGACAGCGCTCGGGGTGGCCCTTGTAGGGCAGGTGCACCGTGCCGATCACGGAGCAATCGTACCAAGGGGTGATGAAATACAGACGCTGCCCGCGCCCTAGGACGGCATCGGAAATCCGGCGGCTGACCACGGCGACCGCATAGCCATCGAACAGCTTGCGCGTCACCAGGTTCATGCCTTTGGTGAGGTCGAGGCCGTGGCCCTCCGACAGATCCCTCGGCGCGCGACGGAGAAGATCGCCGCTCCAGGGGCCGCAGGCGTTCACCGTCACCCTCGCGCGGATCTCCAGTTCGCTCCCGTCCAGCAGATCCCTGGCGCGCACCCCCACAATGTCCGTGGCGGTGCCGGTCAGGCTGTCGATGGTCAGGTAGTTGGCCACCGCGGTGCCCGCCCCGGCGGCGGCGAGGACGCACTCCAGCAGCACCCGGTCTGCATCCTCCATCTGCGCGTCGTACCAGATTGCGCCGCCGGTGAGACCGCTCGGTGCCAGGCTCGGGACGAGTCGCAGGTACTCCTTCTTGGAAATGAGCCGCCCGGACGGAGTCTGCTGGCTCGGCAACAGACGGCGGTTGCGGTCGGAGCCGATCACGTCGTGGGCTCGCAGGGCCAGCCAGAGCGCTTCCCGCCCCCGGGTCCCGTGCCCGCGAGTCGCCATGACGAACTTGAGGGGGCGGATCAAGTGGGGTGCCGCCTGGAGCCAGAAGCGGCGCTCTTCGATCGACTCCCGCACGCGGCGCAAGTCGAGGTGCTGCAGGTAGCGCAGCCCGCCGTGGATCAGCTTGAAGGAGTTGTGCGAAGTCGCATTACCGAAATCGCCCTGCTCGACGAGGGCGACGCGCAGGCCGCGCATGGCCGCGTCTCTCGCGACGCAGGCGCCGTGGATTCCGGCGCCGACCACCAGGAGGTCGTAGATCGTGCCGTCCAGGTGACGGAGATCACGCCTCATCCCGGTGGCGCCGCCACGGGGGCTGCCGCCGCCTTGGCAGCGAAGGCGAGCAGATGATGTCCGCTGCGGCGAACCCAATGCCGCGGCAGCGCGTTGAACAGATCGACGAACCATCGGTTGTAGAGCCTGGCCTTGAGGCCCCCGTGCACCTTGGTTCGCACGGGAAATCGCTCAGCCACGATGGTCACCGATGCGAATGGCGAGAGCAGGTCGCGAAACTCGCCCGCGGAGAACTGATGGAACTTCGGCGCATCCAGGTGATCGATCTCGACCTTCATGACCTTGTGCAGGAGATTGAGCCAGGACCTGCGATTGACCGTCATGACGATGGCGTGCCCACCAGCCCGGAGCACACGATGGATCTCCTGGACCATGCGCTCGGGATGCGGCGTGAAGTGAAGCACTGTGTGGCAGTAGACCAAATCGAAGCTGTCATCCGGGAAGTCCATCCGCTCGCCGTTCATGATCTGGAACTCGCCCGCGAGGCCGCGCTGCCGGAAGTTGCGCCGAGCGAGATCGATCGACGTCTCCGCGAGATCGATCCCAACGACTTCGGCGCCGCCCTTCGCGAAGCGCGCGAGATCGTTGCCGACGCCGCAGCCGACATCGAGGACCCGTTTGCCGCGGTAACCATCGAAGTCCACCAAGCGAGGCAGATAGTTCAGCTTTTCGAAGCGATATTCCTCGATCTCCTCGAAAAACGCCTGCGAGCCGACCTCAGATTGCGCGACCTTCCAATCGTGGATGTGATTGTTCCAATATTGCCGGACCTGCTGCAACGCTTCGTCGCCGCCACTGCCGACCTGTCCCGACGGTAGATCTTTGATCACGGCCGACATGCCCAACTACCTCATTCTGACCTCGTGCGCACGCGCCGACCATAACCAGGTCGGGATTGCTCGCGGCGGCGCCGCCGGGTTGCAGGTTCTTCAGTGCGGGTTCGACGCCGATCCCGACGTTCGGCCCACCCTCGCCTGGATACCCCGGATTGACTCATCGACAGGAGATCCTCAAGCGCCCGAGCGCAATTCGGCCCGATCCAGCCCCGAGCTCAGTGATTTTGCCCGGCTGCAGCGCAGCAGATCGCGGTCCCAGCCGGAGGACGGAACAGCGCTCATCAGCGCAACACCTCAAGA
>JAREAF010000240.1 GCA_029240475.1 Rhodospirillales bacterium
CGCTGATGCTGATCTGCGCCGTGGCGGCATCGGCCTTCGCGCTTGCCATCACCTTCTTCGAGGCCGAGAGCTTCCCCGCGATCCTGGCGCTCGCTTTTCTCTTCTCCAGCGCCACCGCGCCCTTCTATGCGCTCGGCGTCGCGCAGACCAACGACTACATCACCCCGCGCGATTTCGTCGCCGCCTCGGGCGGGCTGCTCTTCGGCTGGGGGCTCGGCGCCAGCGCCGGCCCCAGCGCGGCGGGCTGGCTCATGCAGATCGTCGGGCCGGAGGGCCTCTTCTCCTATATCGCCGCCGTGCTGGCGGCGATCGCGGCCTTCATCGTCTATCGCATGCTGCGCCGCCGCGCGATGCCGCCGGCCCAGCAGGGCAACTTCCTGCCGATCGAGCCGCAGACCTCGGGCGCGCCCATCCTCGACCCGCGCAGCGGCGATGGGGCGCAGGCTTCCGCCGACGGTCGCTCAGCCTAGGCTACTGGCCGGGCAGGGGAGAGGCGGTGAGGCGCGCCCGCGCCACGGCTCCGACCGCCTCGGCGAAGGCGGAATCGCTGTCGAGGAGGCGCCTGAAGTCCCGCGCGCGCAGGACGAGCAGCCGGCAATAGCCGAGTGCCGTGACGTCCGCCGAGCGCGGCTGGTTGGTCAGCAGCGCGAGCTCGCCAAAGAAGTCGCCGCTGCCGAGCCGCAAGGGCGCGGGATCGAGCTTCACCTCCACGGCTCCCGAGGCGATGAAATACATCGCATCCCCACGCTCGCCCTTCACCACGATACGCTCGCCCGGTACCGCAAGGCGCGAGCGCAGCAGGCGCGCGACCTTGGCGCGGGCGGCGGACCCGAGCGAGGCGAAGAGCGGCACGCGGGCGACCTGGTCGGCCACCGGCATGACCAGATCGAGCTGCAGCGGCCGGTCGAGCGCCCGCCAGCGGTGGGAGATGTCGCGGTTGAGATCCTTGTGCACCTCCTCCCCGATGACCTCCTCGGCGAGGAGCTCGTCATACTCTGCTTCCTCGAGCCGGAGCGCGGTGCGGCCCAGCATCCGGCCCTCCAGCGCGCGCGCATAGCGGGGATATTGCAGCCGCAGCGCCTCGAGCGCCTCCACGACGGATGCCAGGCGCTCCTCGAGGAGAGCGCACAGCCTCGCCGAGACGTCTTCTCCGAGCACCGGCGCGACGCGGGTTCGGGTGAAGGCGATCAGGGTCGTGACCGCGAGCTTGACGATCGCAAGATGCTCGAATCTGAGGCCGATCAGATGCGACAGCGGCCGTTCCAGCCCGAGCCGGCGGTGGGCGAACAGCGCCAGCCGCAAGCGCCTGGAGAAGCCGACCGCCCGTCCCGCAGCCGCGCGGTAGCCCTCGGCGGCGGCCGTCTTGATCGCGTCCTGCAGACGGCCGGTATCGGCGACGAGCTGCGGCAGCATGCGCGTCGAGACGAGCCGGTCGCGGCGGTAGTCCAGATAAAGCCGCTCCTCGCGCCGCGCCAGCGAGAACAGCCCGAGCCGCAGCCGCGCTTCCGATTCCAGCCGCGCCACCTCGCCGCCGGCCAAGGCGCTGAGGCGCTCGCGATAGGGGCGCCCGACCATATCGACCGCATCGGCCGGAACCCCGAGCTCCTGCGCCAGCTCGCCGATGCGCGATTCCACGCGCCCCAGCGCGAGGCCCAGGGCGCCCTCGCGCACCGCCCGCTCGTCCTCCGTGAGCCGGTCGAGCCCCAGCAGGCGGATGAGCGTCCGCAAGCTCGGCCCGTTCACGAACAAGGTGAAGAGCACGAACCCGGCCGCGAGCAGGCCGATGAAGCGGCGCGTGGCGGGATCGAGCCAGGCGATCTCGGTGGCGGCGAGCGCGAGGGCAAGGGAGACCGCGCCGCGCAACCCGCCCCAGAGGATGACCAGCTTTTGCGCATGCGTGACGCTCTGAGCCATCCTGAGCGCGCTCATCGCCGGCAACAGGCCGAACAGCACGAGCCCGCGCGCGGCCAGCGCCGCCACGATCAGCACGAGGAGCGCGAGGATCTCCCGCCAGGTGATGCCGGGAATGAGCC
The DNA here is from genome assembly GCA_029240475.1 of Rhodospirillales bacterium. Lineage (GTDB taxonomy): Bacteria > Pseudomonadota > Alphaproteobacteria > JAREAF01 > JAREAF01 > JAREAF01. The sequence continues at coordinate 2,034 of JAREAF010000240.1, forward strand.
GGGGCACCAGGAGCCCGCCCAGGAGCACGATCAGCGCGTTGGCCCAGAAGCCGAGCTGGGCCCAGTTGCCCGTCAGCGCCTCCCAGTCCGCCGGCGGCACCCGGATCCTGCCGGCGGTGCCGAGCACCAGCGCCGCCGTGACCACCGCCACGACGCCCGAGACATGCAGGTAGTGCTCGGCGGAGATGAAGGTGAGATAGGCCAGGGCGACCGTGAGCGTCATCTCGGCCCGCAGATGGCTGCGCAAGGGGCGCAGGATGGCGACGCCGAGCCAGGCGACGACGAAGCCGAAGCCGAGGCCTCCCGCGAACTCGGCGATGAAGGCGACGGCGGTGCCCGCGAGGGAGGATTCCTGTCCTCCGCCGAGTAGCCCCACCAGCAGCCCGAACAGGGCGATGGCGGCCGCGTCGTTGAAGAGGCTCTCGCCCTCGACCAGCGTCGTCAGGCGTTTGGGCGCGCCCAGGTCGCGGAACACGCCCACCACCGCGGCCGGGTCGGTGGTGGCGACGATGGCTCCGACCAGCAGGCACACCACCGCCGGCATGCCGGTCGCGAGGGTGAGCCCGAACCCCACCACGACGGTGGTCACCAGCACCGCGATGACGGCGAGCAGCAGGATCGGGCCGAAATCGTCGAGCAGCCGCCTGAGGTCGGTCGAGAGCGCCGCCTCGAACAAGAGCGCCGGCAGGAACAGGGTGAGCAGCGCCTCCGAGCTCAGCGGCATCGTGCGCAGGGCTTCGAAGAAATCCTCGAGCGGCCCTGACGGCAGGTGCGGCCCGATGATGCCGAGGGTCAGGCCCAGCCCGCAGCCGATCGCCGCAAGCAGCACGGTGAGCGGCAGCCTCAGGCGGGGCGCCAGCGGCGGCAGCAGGCTCGCCAGGGCCAGCAGCCCGGAAACTCCGAAGATGGTCAGTACGAGCGGCGGCAAGGCGGGCCAGGCTCAAAGGTTCCGACGGATCAGAGTAGGACCGGGCGCGCTCGGGCCACAACCAGTCCCGGGGGGTTGGCCGAACTCAGCCCTTGCTGCCGCCGCGGTCCCCGTCGTTGCCGCCCTCCTTTCCGCCCCGGCCCTGCTTTTCCTGGCGCTGGTGCGGATGTTTGAACTGGTTAGGCACCTGATAGCCGTCGCTCCCGGTGGCGGCCTCGCATCCCTGCGCGATCGACACCGTTGCGGGCGCGACCGCCTCGATGGGAGGGGTGTTGCCGCAGGGCTGAACCAGGATCTCGCCCTCCACCACCGCCACCTCCGCCGATCCGTTGCCGTGCACCGTCACGATCAAATGGGTTCCGCGGATCGCGATGGTGGCGGTCGGGGTCTTGAGCGTGACGGCTTCCTTGGTGCGGATGCTTCCGGTCACGAAGCGAAAGACGCCCTTGCTGAAGGTGATCGCCGCCTCTCCCGCGCCGCTCTGAGGATCGTAGATGAAGCGGTCCAGCAGGACGTTCGAGTTGCCGCCGACGGTCAGCTCGGTCGCATCGAGGAAGCGCAGCCGCGTTCTGGCGTCGCGCCCGGTCTTGACCCGCTCCTCGCTGAAGACGGCGTGGTCGTAGAACAACCGCTCGGTCGAATCCTGGCCGGCGCGGATGCCGACCGCTCCCGTATAATCGCGCTCCACGATCCCGCCGATGCGAGTCTCGGCCGCGGCCGAACCGGCCGCAAGCATGAACGCAAGCAGCGCCGCCGCGCCGCACGAACGCACCCCGAGCATGTCTGAAGGTCCCCCTCGAGCCGCCAAATTCCCCTCGCGGCCTTGGCCGAATGTACCCTGAAACGGGTTTGCCGTCAGCAGGCCGGCGCTCAGCCCTGTTTCCCGGCCGCGACCGCCACCCCGTCCCAATCCGGGGCTGGCGGGTTGCTCAGAAAGGCCGCAATCCGCTGGCGATAGAGCGCGGCGAGACCGGCCAATGCCGGATCGATCTCGCGGAGCTTTGCGGCAAGGCGCTCGGCATCGCTCCACTGCCGCGCGGCATAGGCCGCGAGCAACGCATCTTGAGCCTCGGCCAGGCGTCGGAAGCCAGGGTCCGCCAGCATCTGGGCCCCGCCCCTCAGCGCATGCAGCAGGACCGGCCGCGCCTTGCCCTTCACCTTAATGCGGTCGATCGGCAACACGGCGAAACGGCCGCGGCAGCGCTCGGCCGTGATCTCGCCCACGACGATGTCGACGCCATAGAGCTTCGAGAGGCTCTCGAAGCGCGAAGCGCTGTTGACCGCATCGCCCATCGCCGAATAGTCGAAGCGCTGCTCGGAGCCGAAATTGCCGACCGCGCAGAGCCCCGTGTTGATGCCGATCCCGATCTCCACCGGCGGGCGCTCCGGCCGCGCCGCGTTGAATGCCGCGAGCGCGCGCCGCATCTCGAGCGCGGCCTCGAGCGCATGCGCGGCATGGTCAGGGTCGTCGAGCGGCGCATTCCAAAACGCCATCACGCAATCGCCGATATATTTGTCGATGGTGCCGCCCTGCGCCTGGATCGCCGCGGTCATGGGGGTGAGGAAGTCGTTCATGAAGCGGGCCAGCGCCTGCGGCTCCATCTCTTCGGAGAAGCTGGTGAAGCCGCGGATGTCGCTGAACAGCAGCGTCAATTCGCGGTTCTCTCCGCCGAGCGCCAGCCGCTCCGGACGCTCGGCGAGCTGATCGACCAGCACCGGCGAGAGATAGCGGGAGAAGGCTTCCCGCACCTGGCGCCGGTCGCGCTCCGTCTTCAGCCGCCCGAGGATGGAGGAGAGCAGAGAGACGGCGAGCACGGCCAAGGATGGGGTGAAGGGGTCGACCAGCCAGCCAAGTCGCATGAAGGCCAGCACCGAGGCGGCGACGGCGATCGAGGCCAGGAGCCCCGCAACGACGGCGGAGCGCAAGGCGCCCGCGCTCCGGAGCAGGAAGATCAGCAGAATGCCGCCTGCGAGCGTACCCAGCAACGCGGCTCCAGGCGCCCAGCCCGGACGGGAGAGGACCTGCCCGTTGATCATTTGCTCCAGGAGCTGGGCGTGAATCTCGATGCCCGGCATCGCGGCGGACAGGGGCGTGGGGCGCGCATCCTGCAGCGCGGCGGCGCTGGCGCCGACCAGCACCAGCGCGCCCGAGACCGCCGCCGGGTCGGCGCTGCCGTCCAGGATGCGCCAGGCGGGCACGAAGCGCTCGGCCAGGCTGCCGCTGTCGTAAAGCATGAGGCTGCCGCTGCCGTCGGTGGGCACGACCGCCGCGCCGATGCGGAGCGCGGCGATCTCGGCCTTGCCGCCGCTCGCCCCCTCGCCGCTCGCGCCCGCGCCCTTGACCACATAGCCCGATGCGCCCTGAGCCACGCGGAGCAGTTCCGCGGCGAGGCCCGGATAGGGCTGCTCGCCGATCCGCACCAGCAGCGGCACCCGCCGCACCACCCCGCTGCCTTCGGCCAGGGAGTTCACCGCGCCATTTCCGGCGGCCGCGCTTTCCAATATGGCAAGACTGGCCACCGCGCCGGCGAAGGCGGGAGCGGCGGCGGCGGGATCGTAGCCTGCGGCCGCGAAGCCCGGCTTGAGGGTGGGCAACCGGCCGCCCGCCCGCTCGGTCGCGGCGAATGCG
>JAREAF010000241.1 GCA_029240475.1 Rhodospirillales bacterium
CATCGCGCTCGCGGTCGTGCTCGCCTTCTTCTTCGGCTATGCGCTGACGGTCGTGCCGCTGTTCCGCGCGCGCCTGGGATGGCGCACCGTGCTTGCAACCGCGCTCGCCGCCGACACCGCCTCGATCACGGTCATGGAGATCGTCGACAACGCGATCCTGCTGATCATCCCCGGAGCGATGGATGCGGGGCTGGACACGGCCCTGTTCTGGGGCTCGCTCGCCGCCGCGCTGGCGATCGCCGCGGTCGCGGCCTTCCCGGTCAATCGCTACCTGATCCAGCGCGGCCGCGGGCACGCCGTGGTGCACGCCCATCACGGGCATCATTGACCGGCGAGCCTGCGGCCACACCCCTGGCCGTCCGCACCGGAAATCCTGCTGATCAGACGTTCCGCGCAAGTTGCAGCGGAGGTCCGTCGGCCGATTCTGACCGCGTGACTGGCTGCGCCGGCGCCATCGGCTCTGCCGAGCGGGCCGGCTCGGCCGGTGCCGCTTTCTTCCGGGCGAACTCTTCGCTGTCCAATAGGAGGTCCAGAAGCGTGCCAGGATCTCGGATGAGGATTTCGGCGACCACGGAAACCAAACCAATCAGAAGAAGCGAGGCGATAAGCCACGCGATTGCGTGCATGACCACGTCCTCCTCGGCGAGAGCAGCTGCGGTCTCGCTTCCAGCGAGAGCATCAGCCTGGCGGTGCCACGAGGACGGGGTCTGTGGCAAAACGCACATTCGCCGGAAGATCTGGAGCGCTCTTGGAGCGAGCTTGCGGAAGAGCGATCACGCGCGCGCGACCCGCCTTGACGCAACCATGCCGAGCTTAGAGTGTGTCCGACAAGCCCGAAACCAGGAGTGTCGTTCCGCTTGCTTGACCATCTCTCGCTCGGCGTGACCGACCTCGCGCGCGCCACGCGCTCCTACGATGCCGCCTTCGCGCCGCTCGGCTACGGACGGCAGCTCGCCAACGAGCGCGAGGCGGCTTACGGGCCCGAGGGAGCGCCGACCTTCTGGCTCTATCCGGTAGAGCCCGGCCAGAGCGTCGTCGGCGCGGGCACGCACATCGCGCTCTCCGCCCGAACCGGGCGGCGGTCGAGGCCGCCCATGCGGCGGCGCTCGCGGCGGGCGGCCGCTCGGTGCGGGCGCCGGGGCTTCGGCCCGAGATCAGCGAGAGCTATTTCGGCGCGGTGCTGCTCGACCCGGACGGGCACAAGCTGGAGCTGGTGGCGGCGGGCTGAACCCGCCTCAAATCTCCAGCAGCAGCCGCTGCGGGTCCTCCACCGCCTCCTTGAGGCGCACGAGGAACGTCACCGCCTCGCGCCCGTCGACCAGCCGGTGGTCGTAGGAGAGCGCGAGATACATCATCGGCCGGATCTCGAGCTTGCCGGATAGGGCGACCGGGCGCTCCTGGATCTTGTGCATACCGAGGATGCCCGATTGCGGCGGGTTGAGGATCGGCGTCGACATGAGCGAGCCATAGACCCCGCCATTGGAGATGGTGAAGGTGCCGCCGCCGAGCTCGTCCAGGCTCAGCTTGCCGTCGCGCGCGCGGCGGCCGAAATCGGCGATCTTGGCCTCGATCTCGGCGAAGGAGAGCCGGTCGCAATCGCGCACGACCGGCACGACGAGACCCTGCTCGGTGCCGACCGCCACGCCGATATTGTAATAGTTCTTGTAGACGATCTCCTCGCCGTCGATCTCGGCATTGACGGCGGGCACCTCCTTCAGCGCCAGCACCGCCGCCTTCACGAAGAAGGACATGAAGCCGAGCTTCGTGCCGTGCTTCTTCTCGAACCCGTCTTTCAGGCGCGCGCGCAGCGCCATCACCTCGCTCATATCCACCTCGTTGAAGGTGGTGAGCATGGCGGCGGTGTTCTGCGCCTCCTTCAGCCGCTCGGCGATGCGCTTGCGCAGCCGAGACATGCGCACGCGCTCCTCGCGTTCGCCGGGCACGGCCGACCGTGCGGCGGGAGCCGGAGCGGGGCGCGCAGGCTGAGGCTGCGGCTGCGATTGCGGCTGAGACCGCGCCTCGCCCGCGGGCGCGCCGCGCTGCTCGAGGAAGCGGAGCACGTCCTCCTTGGTCAGGCGTCCGTTCTTGCCCGAAGCGGGGATGTGGGCCGGGTCGAGCCGGTTCTCGGAGATCAGCTTGCGCACGGCCGGCGAGAGCGGGGTGTCCGCTTCCATGAGATCGGGGGCGGGCTCGGCGTCCGCGGCAGGGACCTTCGGCTGGGCCTTGGCCTCGGCTGCCTTCGTGACGGCGGCAGCGGGCGCAGCCTCTGCCTTCTTGGGCGCGGGCTTCGGAGCCGCTGCGGCGCCGTCGCCGATCACGCCCAGGACCGCGCCGACCTCGACCGTCGCGCCCTCCGCGACGCGGATCTCGGAGAGGGTGCCGGCCGCGGTCGCGTTCACTTCCAGCGAGACCTTGTCGGTCTCCAGCTCCACCAGCGGCTCATCGACGGTCACCGCCTCGCCGGGCTGCTTCAGCCACTTCGCCACCGTCGCCTCGGTCACCGATTCGCCGAGCGTCGGGACCACGATCTCCGTCATTCCCCTGTCCTCTTCGCTTCTAGTCGAGGCTGAGCGCCTCGTCGACCAGCTTGGCCTGCTCCTCATTGTGCCGGCGCAGCAGCCCCGTCGCGGGCGAGGCCGCCTCCGGCCGCCCAACATAGCGCGGCCGGCGATGCTTTGCGCCGATCTCTTCCAGGACCGCCTCCAGGCGCGGGGCCATGAAGGTCCAGGCGCCCATATTCTGCGGCTCCTCCTGGCACCACACCACCTCGGCCTTCGGATGGCGCTCCAGCGCCTCCTGCAGCGCCTTGGCCGGGAAGGGATAGAGCTGCTCGACGCGGATCAGCTCGACAGCATCGGCGCGGCGCTCGGTCTTGGTCTCCAGGAGGTCGTAATAGACCTTGCCCGAGCACAGCACCATGCGGCGGACCTGCCCGTTGGTGGCGAGCGATTCCATGTCCCAGAGCACGCGGTGGAAGCTGGTCCCCGGCCCCATCTCGGCCAGAGCCGAGGTCGCCAGCTTGTGCCGCAGCAGCGACTTCGGCGTCATCACGATCAGGGGCTTCCTGAACTTGCGGTGGATCTGCCGGCGCAGCGCGTGGAAGTAGTTGGCCGGCGTGGTGCAGTTCACCACCTGCATGTTGTCCTCGGCCGAGAGCTGCAGCCAGCGCTCCAGCCGCGCGGAGGAATGCTCCGGCCCCTGCCCTTCATAGCCGTGCGGCAGCAGCAGCGTGAGGCCCGACATGCGCAACCACTTCGCCTCGCCCGAGCTCAGGAACTGGTCGATGATGACCTGCGCGCCGTTGACGAAATCGCCGAACTGCGCCTCCCAGATCACCAGCGTACGCGGCTCGGCGAGGCTGTAGCCATATTCGAAGCCGAGCACCGAGGCCTCGGAGAGCGGGCTGTCGATGATCTCGAAATGCGCCTGCCCGGGCTGGAGGTTGTCGAGCGGAACGTATTTGTCCTCGGTCTCCTGATCGACCAGCACGGCGTGCCGCTGCGAGAAGGTGCCGCGCGCGCTGTCCTGGCCGGAGACGCGAACCGGCGTGCCTTCGATCAGGAGCGTGCCCCAGGCGAGCGCCTCGGCCGTCGCCCAGTCGATGCCCTTGCCGGTCTCGATCATCTTCCGCTTGGCGTCGAGCTGCCGGAGGATCTTGCGGTTGGCGTTGAATCGCTCCGGCACGCGCGTGAGCGCGAGGCCCACCTCGCGCAAGGCCTCCAGCGGGACCGCGGTCGCGCCGCGCCGCTCGTCGCCCGAAGCCGCTTCCAGCCCCGCCCACGCCCCTTCCAGCCAGTCCGCCTTGTTCGGGCGGTAGGTGTTCGAGGCCTCGAAATCGCGCTCCAGCTTGGCTTGGAAGTCGGCGACCATGGCGGCGGCCTCGCCTTCCTTGACGACCCCTTCCTCGGCCAGCCGCTTGGCGTAGATCTCGCGCGTGGAGGCCTGCTTGGCGATCGCCTTGTACATGATCGGCTGGGTGAAGGCCGGCTCGTCGCCCTCGTTATGGCCGAAGCGCCGGTAGCAGAACATGTCGATGACGATGTCCTTCTTGAACTCCTGCCGGAACTCCGTGGCGATGCGCGCCACATGCACGACCGACTCGGGATCGTCGCCGTTCACATGGAAGATCGGCGCCTGGATCATCTTGGCCACGTCCGAGCAGTAGGGCCCGGAGCGCGAATTGGCCGGATTGGTGGTGAAGCCGATCTGGTTGTTGACGATGAAATGGATCGTGCCGCCGACGCGGTAGCCCTTGAGCTCGGAGAGATCGAGCGTCTCGGCCACCAGCCCCTGGCCGGCGAAGGCGGCATCGCCGTGAAGCAGCAGCGGCATGACCTCGCGCCGGGTCTCCTCGCGCTTGACGAAGCCGCGCTGCATCTGCTTGGCGCGCACCTTGCCGATCACCACCGGGTTCACCGCCTCCAGGTGCGAGGGGTTGGCGGTGAGCGAGAGATGGATGGTGTTGCCGTCGAAATCGCGGTCGGACGAGGTGCCGAGATGGTATTTGACGTCGCCCGAGCCCTGCACGTCCTGCGGGTTGGCGGGGTTGCCCTGGAACTCGGAGAAGATCGCGGAGAAGGGCTTGCCCATGAGGTTGGCAAGCACGTTGAGCCGCCCGCGATGGGACATGCCGATCACGACCTCCTTGAGGCCGAGCTGCCCGCCGCGCTTCAAGATCTGCTCCAGCGCCGGGATCATCGCCTCGCCGCCGTCGAGCCCGAAGCGCTTGGTGCCGGTGTATTTCTTGTCGAGGAAGCGCTCGAAGCTCTCGGCGTGGGTCAGCCGCTCGAGGATGGCGCGCTTGCCGCGGTCGGTGAACTGGGTGTGGTTGCGGATGCTCTCGACGCGCTCCTGGATCCAGCGCTTCTGGTCCGGATCCTGGATATGCATGAACTCGACGCCGATCTTCCCGCAATAGGTCTCGCGCAGGATCTGGTAGATCTCGCGCAAGCTGGCGGTCTCGCGGCCGAGCACCTGGCCGATATAGATCGGCCGGTCCCAATCCTCGGGCTTGAAGCCGTAGCTCTTGGGGTCGAGCTCGGGATGCGGCTCGCGCTTGATGAGGCCGAGCGGGTCGAGATCGGCTTCGAGGTGGCCGCGCACGCGGTAGGCCCGGATCAGCATCAGCGCGCGGATGGAATCCTGCGCCGCCCGCCGCATCTCCTCCTGGCCGACGAGGCCGCCATTAGCCTCGGCCGCCACATGCGCCAGCGCGCCGTTGCCGTTCGGCCGAGGCGCGGGAGCCTCCGCGCTCTCGCGCGGGGCCCAGCTCGCGCCGGCGAAGTCGCGGCCGACCGAGCCGGCATCGTCCTTGAGCTCGGCGAAGAACGCGGCCCAGCTCTGATCGACCGATGCGGGGTTCTCCAGCCAGCGCTGATAGAGGTCGGCGATGAAGGCGGCGTTGGCGCCGAGAAGGAAAGATGTCCGTTCGAGGTCCATTTCACTCATGTCTGCTGAAAGGGCGAGGAGGATGAGGGCATGAGCCCGCGTCGGAACTGATAACGCCCAGCCTTTATATAGGTCTTAATCTGAACGGCGCATCGGCGCAGGGGCGATTTGCGGGCCATGTCGGTCACGCCGCCTCGCGGAC
>JAREAF010000242.1 GCA_029240475.1 Rhodospirillales bacterium
GTAGGACGGCGCCTCGGAGACGCGCACGTTGCGCGGGATCACCGTCTCATAGACCTTGTCGCCGAAATGGCCGCGCACATCGTTGGCGACCGCATCGCAGAGATTGTTCCGCCGGTCGTACATGGTCAGGACCACCCCTTGGATTTGCAACCGAGGGTTGAGGGCGCGCCGGACTCGCTCGATGGTGTCGACGAGGTGGCTCAAGCCCTCCAGCGCGTAGAACTCGCACTGCATCGGCACCAGCACCGCATCGGCGGCGGCGAGCGCGTTGATGGTGAGGAGGCCGAGCGCCGGCGGGCAGTCGATCAGCACGTAATCGAAGGGCTCGGCCAGCGCGGTCAGCGCGTCGCGCAGCCGGAACTCGCGCCGGGGCAGGTCGATCAGCTCGAGCTCGGCGGCGGCGAGATCGACCGAGGCCGGAACGACGAACAGATTGGGCACCGCCGTCGCCATCAGGGACTTGGCGATGCTGGCCCGCTCGATCAGCACGTCGTAGGAGGTGTGCGCCCGCTCGCGCCGGTCGATGCCGAAGCCGGTCGAGGCGTTGCCTTGCGGGTCGAAATCGATCGCCAGCACGCGCTTGCCGCAGGCGGCGAGCGCGGTGGCGAGATTGACGGCGGTCGTGGTCTTGCCCACTCCGCCCTTCTGGTTGGCGACGGCGATGATGCGGCCGAGGCCTCCGGCCCGCCCCCCAATGGGCGAAGGCTTGGCGCTGTCGTTCACGTGCCTTCGGGCTCCAGCTTGAGGATGGCGGCGCCGGGATCGGTCCGGCTCGCGATGCGTTCGGCGCGCATTGTCGCGGTTTCGGGAGCGGTAATCAATTCCTCAGCGAGGCCGCGTCCCTTGGGGAAGAGAAAGACCGTGCCGGGCCCGGCGAACCGGCTGGCCAGCTTCAAGAGCTCGGGCAGCGGGGCCAGCGCGCGCGCCGTCACGACCTCGAACGCCTGCGCCGGCATGGATTCGATGCGGCGGTTATGGACTGTGACGTGGGCAGCGCCGGCCAGCCGCGCCGCCTCGCGCAGGAAGGCGCATTTGCGCGAATCCGCCTCGACCAGGTGCACCTCCGGCACGCCCAGGATGGCGAGGACGAGGCCGGGGAACCCCGCCCCGCTGCCGAGATCGATCAGCCGCCGCGCCCTGGCCGGGATCAGCGGCAGCAGCTGCGCGGAGTCCAGCATATGACGGCGCCACAGGTCGGGCAGGGTTGCCGGGGCGACCAGGTTGATCCGGGCCTGCCAGCGGATCAGCGCCTCCGCATAGCAACGCAGCCGCTCCAGTGTTTCACGTGAAACGCCGGTCTCGGCTTGTAAGCCTTCCGCCGTCAACGGCTCAGGCAACGCGGCGCTCGTCCCGGCGGACGTGGCGCAAGAGGGCGACCAGCGCCGCCGGCGTGACGCCCGAGATCCGCGCCGCCGCCCCGAGCGTGGCCGGCCGCGCGGCCGTGAGCTTTGCGCGGATCTCGGCCGAGAGGCCGCCCACCGCGTCGTAATCCAAGGCGTCTGGCAGCCGCAGGGCTTCGTCCCGCCGGAAGGCGCGGATGTCCGCCTCCTGGCGCGACAGGTAGCCCGCATAGCGCCCGTCGATCTCGATCTGCTCGGCGACATCGGCGCGCAGGCCGTTCAGCTCCGGCCAGAGCCGGGCCAGAGCGCTTAAATCGATATTCGGAAAGGACAGGAGCTCGTGCACGCTCCGCCGCTGCCCGTCCGCCGTGACCTGAATCCCGGCCCGGCCCAGCTCGCCGGGCGTGGCACGGAGCCTCTGAGCGAGGGCGCGGCCACGCTCCAGCAGGGCTTCCTTCTCCGCGAAGGCCCGGGCCCGCTGCGGGCCGATGCAGCCCCAGGCCTCGCCGCGGCGGGTCAACCGCTGGTCGGCATTGTCGGCGCGCAGGCTCAAGCGATACTCGGCGCGGCTGGTGAACATGCGGTAGGGCTCGGATGTGCCGCGCGTGACCAGGTCGTCGATCAGCACGCCGAGATAGGCCTCGGCGCGGTCGAGCGTCACCCCCTCCTGGCCGCCGGCGTGCCGGGCTGCGTTGATCCCGGCCATCAGCCCCTGCGCGGCCGCCTCCTCATAGCCTGTAGTGCCGTTGATCTGGCCGGCGAAGAAGAGCCCGGACACGCGCCGCGTCTCCAGGGTCGGCTTCAGCTCGCGCGGATCGACGAAATCATATTCGATGGCGTAGCCGGCCTTGAGGATCTCGGCCCGCTCCAGGCCCCGGATCGAGCGGACCAGCGCCAGCTGCACCTCGCGCGGCAGCGCCGTGGAGATGCCGTTCGGGTAGATGGTCCGGTCCCCCAGCCCTTCCGGCTCCAGGAAAATCTGGTGCCGCTCGCGGTCGGCGAAGCGCACCACCTTGTCCTCGATCGACGGGCAATAACGCGGGCCGGTGCCGGTGATCTGGCCGGAATAGATCGGCGAGCGGCCGAGATTGGCCCGGACCAAGGCATGCGTCTGCGGGCCGGTATAGGTGATGTGGCAGGGCACCTGCGCCTGCTCGATGCGTCTGGTGAGGAACGAGAACGGCGTGGGCGGCTCGTCGCCCGGCTGCAGCTCGAGCGCGGCCCAATCGATCGTGGTCCCGTCGAGGCGCGGGGGCGTGCCGGTCTTGAGCCGGCCGAGGGCAAAGCCGAGCCGACCCAGGGTGCGGGAGAGCCCGAGGGCGGGCGCCTCTCCCACCCGCCCCGCCGGAATGCGCTCCTCGCCGATATGGATGAGGCCGCCCAGGAAGGTGCCGGTGGTCAGCACCACCGCGCCGGCGCGCAGCTCCCGGCCGTCCGCCAGCACCACGCCGGCGATGCGCCCGTCCGCCGCCAGGATCAGGTCCTCGACCGCCCCCTCCTGGAGGGAGAGGCCGGGCTGCTCGGCCAAAAGCCCCTGGATCGCGGCCTTGTAGAGGGCGCGGTCGGCCTGCGCGCGGGGGCCGCGCACCGCCGGTCCCTTGCTGCGGTTCAGCATGCGGAACTGGATGCCGCCGCGATCGATCGCCCGGCCCATGATGCCGTCGAGCGCGTCGATCTCGCGCACCAGATGCCCCTTGGCGAGCCCGCCGATAGCGGGATTGCAGGACATGGCGCCGATCGTGTCGAGGCGATGGGTCAGGAGCAGCGTCGCCGCGCCCAGCCGCGCGGCGGCCGCGGCGGCCTCGCAGCCCGCGTGCCCTCCTCCCACGATGATGACGTCGAACCGATCCATGGCGCGCGGGACATTAAGAAGCGGCCGGCCCCAAGTCAAAGCGGCCGATGTCGTTTCACGTGAAACGGCGTTATTTGCCGATGCAGAATTCGCGGAAGAGCCGGTCCAGCACCTCCTCCACCTCGATCCGCCCGGTGACGCGCCCCAGCGCGCGAGTGGCCAGGCGCAGATTCTCGGCCCGGAGCTCCAGCTCGTTCTGGCGGGTGGCCTCGGCCAGCTCGGCCCTCGCCTCCTCCAGGGCCTGGCGATGGCGCGCGCGGGTCAGGGCGGGAGCGCCCGCCGCCGGAGCCAAGCTGTCCCGCACCTTTTCCTCCAGCAGCTGCAGCAGCCGGTCGAGGCCGACGCCGGTCGCCACGGAAACCTCCAGCGCTCCAGAAGGAATGGACGGATGCGGGCCGGAGGGCGCCAAGTCGATCTTGGTGGCGATCGGGACCGCTCGGTCATCCAGCAGCGCCAAGCTGACGGGATCGGGCCGGGCCGATGCCTCGAACAGCACCAGCTTCAGGTCCGCCGCCGCCGCCCGGGCCCGGGCGCGGCGAATGCCCTCGCTCTCGACGGGGTCGTCGCTGTCGCGCAGGCCGGCGGTGTCCGCCACCGCGACCGGATAGCCGCCGAGGTCGAGATCCACCTCGATCACGTCGCGCGTCGTCCCGGCGACGGTTGAGACGATCGCCGCATCCCGCCGCGCCAGCCAATTGAGGAGGCTGGACTTGCCCACATTGGGCGCGCCCAGGATGGCGACGGAGTAGCCCGCGCGCAGCCGCTCGCCGCGGCGGCGGTCGTCCAGCTCGCGCCCGATCTCCGTCTGGAGCGCGCCGATCCCGCGCGCGATCTCTCGCTCGAGGGCGTCGGGCAGCCCTTCTTCGGGAAAGTCGAGCACCGCCTCCACCTGCGCCAGCGCGCCGATCAGCCGCTCGCGCCAGCCCTCGACCAACGCGCCGAGCGCGCCCTCCATCTGCCGCAGGGCCTGGCGGCGCTGCGCCTCGGTCTCGGCGGAGACGAGATCGGCGATGGCCTCGACTTCGGTGAGGTCCAGCCGTCCGGCGTCGAAGGCGCGGCGGGCGAATTCGCCCGGCTCGGCCAAGCGCAGTCCGGGAAGCCTGGCGAGCGCGCCCAGCACCGCCTGCGCCACCGCGCGGCCGCCATGGAGGTGCAGCTCGGCCATGTCCTCGCCGGTGAAGCTCGCCGGGCCGGGCAGCCAGAGCACCACCGCGCGGTCCAGGGGCGATCCGTCCTCCGGCGACAACAGCGGGCGCAGGCTGGCGCGCCTCGGCGCGGGCATCGGCGCGATGCCGAGCAGGGCCGACAGCGCGGCGTGCGTATCGGGCCCGCTGATCCGCACCACCGTCACGCCGGATCGACCGATCAGCGTAGACGGAGCGTAGATCGTCTCAGACATTCAATCTGCGGTTGCGGGAGCCGGGACCGGCGCATCCATCATCAGGCGCGGCACGCGCCGGCCGCCCATCACATGCACGGCGAGGATCTCGTCCACGTCCTCGGGCGTGCGCACCGTGTACCACACGCCCTCGGGATAGATCACCATGCTGGGCCCGAGCTCGCATCGGTCGAGGCAGCCCGCAGCGTTGATGCGGACATCCTTCAGGCCCAGCTCCTTGGCGCGCGCCTTCATGTAGTTGCGCAGGCGCTCGGAGCCCTTGCGCTTGCAGCAGCCGCGCGGATGGCCTTCCGGCCGCTCGTTGATGCAGCAAAAGACGTGCGCCCGATAGAAGAGCGGCGGGTCCCTGGGCTCACGGCTCACGAGCGCTTGTCTCCCCCGCGCATCGCGTCGCTCATGCCCGACCAGAAGGCCTTCTGGATCTGGTCGAAGCCCTCGATGCTCTTGGGGAGCCAGACCCGCATCAGGCCGTCGACGTCCATCGCGGCCATGTTCTTGAGAACGCGCTCCTGCACCTCGCGCATGATCGCCTCCTGCATTGGGGCGACGTCGGGAAGCCCGAAGAAGGCGCGCGCCTCCTCCGGCGTGCAGTCGACATTCACGGTGACCTTCATGACACGCGCCCTCGCCGATACCTTGCCAATCCCATCAATATGGGGCTTCTAGCCCGCAGCCGCGATCCCCGCAACCGCCCTACCCAGGCTCCGTTACGCTTCTTTGGCAGGAGCGCCGATCCAATGCCCGAGAACCTGCTCGCCCGCGAGACCAGCCCCTACCTGCTGCAGCACAAGGACAACCCGGTCCAGTGGCATCCCTGGGGTCCGGAGGCGCTCGAGCGCGCCAAGCGCGAGAACAAGCCCATTCTGCTCTCGGTCGGCTACGCCGCCTGCCATTGGTGCCATGTGATGGCCCATGAGAGCTTCGAGGACGAATTCACCGCCGAGCTGATGAACCAGCTCTTCGTCAACATCAAGGTGGACCGC
>JAREAF010000012.1 GCA_029240475.1 Rhodospirillales bacterium
GGCCCGCAGCAGGCGGACGGCGGCGGCTCGACGCCCGCCCCGACCTCCTCCTCCGGATCGGTGCCCTCGGGCTCGTCGTCCGGCTCCACTCCGGGATCCACTCCCCAGGGCGGGACCCAGACCTCCGATGGCGGCGGCTCGACCCCGCCGCCCGAGAGCATCCTCGACGACATCGATGAGGGCGGCGAGGAGCAGAAGGACGATCCCAAGGACGTCCCGACCGTGCCCCTGATCATCAAGGCGACCGCCCAGGCTCAGGCCGCCGGCGCAAGCCAGTCGGCCATCGGCAGCCAGCAGATCAAGCTGTTCCCCGATTCGGTGATGAACGTGGCGCTGCCGATGCCAGGCGCCCAGAAGCCGCAGACGGACGCGGGGGCCGACCCCGTGACCTGCACGACCGGAGCGGACAACTCCTGCAAGGTCGACATCAACCCGTGCGATTTCGGCGCCTGCACGGGCAGCGCCCCGCCGCCCTCCGCGCCGATGGAGATCGAGATCGCGCCGTCGGCGGTGACCAGCTTCAATCTCGAGGTCCGGCCGGGCACGCCGCTCATCGCGGGGCTAACGCCCTATCAAACCGACGCGCTCGTGATCGGCGGCCGGTCCTTCATCACCGTCACCGGCCCGCTCGCGCAAGGCTCGATGCTGCGCACCATGATCGGCACCCAGCCGAACCTGATCGACTTCCAGGAAAATTACTGCCGCGACAAGCAGGGGCTCAACGACCCCTATTTCGCGAGCAAGGGCGCCTGGGGCCAGAAGCACGACGACCAATGGGCGCTGAAACGGATCGGCCTCACCGCAGGCAAGGAGTCCGCCTGGAACCTGCTCGGGCCCAAGCCCCAGCCCGTGGTGGTGGCGGTCATCGACACCGGCCTCGACTGGAATCATCTCGACTTCGACTGGGCCAGCCTGTGGCGCAATCCGCGCGAGAAGCCGGACAACAGACAAGACGACGACGGCAACGGCTATGCCGACGACGTGATCGGCTGGAACTTCCTCGGCAATGACAACCGGCCGTGGGACCATGACGGCCACGGCACGCTGGTGACCGGCATCATCGCCGCGGCCAGCAACAACAAGGCCGGCATCGCCGGCATCAACCCGCATGCGCGCATCATGGTGCTGAAGGCGCTCAACGCCTTCGGCCAGACCCGCGCCTCCTTCATCGCCAAGGCGATCACCTATGCCGCCGACAATGGCGCACGGATCGTCAATCTCTCCGTCGGCGGCAAGAACCTGACCGAAATCGAGAAGGCCGCGATCGCCCATGCCCGCGGCAAAGGCGTGCTGATCGTCGTCGCCGCCGGAAACGAGGGGATCGAGGCCAAGGAGTTCGGGCCGGCGGGCGCCGACGGGGTGCTGACGGTGGCCGCGACCAATCTCGACGACAGCCACCCCGCCTTCTCGAACTGGGGCCCGGAGATCGACCTCGCCGCGCCGGGCGTGGACATCCTCAGCTTGCGCGCGCGGCGCACCGACACGGTGCTCGGCGTTCCCGGCGTCGACTACAAGGCGGGCTCGGCCTATGTCGGCAAGGACCGCCGGTATTACCGGGTCAGCGGCACCTCGTTCGGCGCGCCGTTCGTGTCCGGAGTTGCCTCGCTGGTCCTCTCCAAGCGGCCCGACCTCACGGTCGATCAGCTGGAGGCCGTGCTCAAGAACTCGGCCGAGGACATCCAGGTGCCCGGGCTCGACCAATTCTCGGGCGCGGGCATGGTCCATGCGGCGCGGGCGCTCTCGGTCGATCCGGCTTTCTCGATCCAAGCCGCGATCAGCGGCGTGGAGGTGGTTCAGCTCTCGGGCAAGCCTGCGGTCAGCGTGCTCGGCTCGGCCGCCGCGGACGCCTTTGCCGGCGCCCGGCTCGAGCTCGGCGAAGGCGAGAACCCGAAGAAGTTCAAGACCGCCATAGCCGACGTGCCCGCCACGGCCGGCGCGAGCCTCGGCGCGATCCCGGCCGATTCCTTCCGCGGCTCGCGCCTATGGACGATCCGCCTCCTCGTCAGCCACCGCAACGGCCAGACGCGCGAGGCGCGCTACCTGCTCGACACCGGGCAATAGCCCGTCAATCGGACGATGCGAAGAGGGGGAAACAGCAGATGCAACTGAACCGCTTTCTGGCCGCCCTTGTGCTGGCCGGGGCCTTGATCCCGGCAGCAGCCGGCGCCGTCACGACGACGACGGTCGTTGCCACCGATGGGCAGCAGGCGGTGCCGCGCAGCTCGGTGCAGCTGTTCGACACGGCGACCGGAGCGGAGGTGAAGCAGGAGGACGAGGACGACGACGGCCCGGCCGTGTTCCTGCTGCCCCAGGGCAGCTATCGCGTGGTGATCAATGGCACGCCCATCGAGGAGTTCACCGTCACCGGCGAGGGCACGCGGACGGTCACCGTCTCGGTCGGCGGCGCCGCCACAGCGACCGGCGCGGCTCACGGCGGACCCGAAATCTATGTTGGCATCGAAGGCTCGTTCTTATGGCACCTGGACGATGAGTTCTATGCCTTTTCGGGCGTTGATCCGGATGACCTGGCGCAGCCGGACCGCGGCTTCGGCGGGCGCCTCTTCGCCGCAGGCGAATTCGACGAGCGCTACCTCGCCCGGGCCGCGCTGAGCGGGGCTTGGCTCTCGGGCGACCTGCGAGAGGAATCCTCCGGCTTGATCTCGGAAGAAGAGGCGCGCATCGACGCGCTCTGGGCGACCCTGGACTTCTTCCGTCTCTGGGTTGGCCGGGACTGGCTGCTGGGGCTCGGCGGCGGACTCGAATATGCCGATCTCCGCCATCGCTTCGATTCGAGCCTGACGGACGAGATGTCCGGCACGACCTTCATCGAGGTGCGCCAGGAGTCCGGCTTCTGGGGCATTGGTCCGCGCGTGGGCGGCATGGTCGAGCACGAGCTCTTCAGCGGGGTCCGCGGCTTTGCCGAAGGCGGGGTCGGCTACCTGTTCGGCGACCGTGAGACCGCCGTGCGCTTCGATATCTCCGGCTCGGAGGCCGAACGTCAGGAGTCGAGCGGCGAGCGCCTTCTGCATTTCTCGGCCAGGGTCGGCCTCCGGCGCGAGTTCGACCTCAACGGGTTGGACTTCACCCTGTTCGGGGGCTGGCAGTTCGATCAGTTCAACGACGCCTTCAACCTCGAATTCCTGCCGAACGACGTGCCCGGAGACGTGCAGTTCCACGGCCCGTTCGTCGGGGTGGGCGTGCGCTGGGGCGGCTGAGGCGCTGCAGCACCTCCCCAATCGCCGGATGGACGGTCCGGCCGCGTAGGCGCAAGCTCCGTCTGCTGAACGCCGGCAGACGGAGCCCAAGCCATGCTGCGCCTCTATGATTACCCCGCCTCGCAGAACGGGTGGAAAGCGCGGGCCCTGCTCGGGCTGTTGCAGCGGCCCTACGAGACTATGTGGGTGCCGATCTTCGGGCAGCGGGACCCCGCCTTTCTCGAGCTCAACCCGATGGGCGCCATCCCGGTGCTGCAACTGGAGGACGGCCGCGCGCTGCCCGAATCGCACGCGATCCTGTTCCACCTCGCGGAAGGCACGCCCTATCTCCCGGCCGACCCGTTCGAGCGCGCGCAGGCGCTGCGCTGGCTCTTCTTCGAGGCGGACTACATCCAGTCCTCCATCGCCACGCTGCGGCACTGGCGCCTGACCGGCCGCGCGGAAGCGAACGCCGCGCTGATGCCGCCGCGCCAGGCCACGGCCAAGCGCGCGCTCGCGTGCCTCGAGACGCATCTGAAGGAGCGCCGCTTCCTCGTCGCCGAGCGGCTCACCGTCGCCGATATCGGCGTCTACGCCTATGCGCATCTCGCCGAGGATGCCGGCTTCCCGCTCGCGCCCTATCCCGCCTTCCGGCGCTGGATCGCGCAGGTGCGGGAGGCGGCCGCGCCCTTGCCGCCGGTCCATCCCTATGCGGCGGAGGCGCTGGCCTAGGCGATGCACGGGACCACCGCCGATCCGCGCCTGGCCCATCTGGCGGCGCTCGAGCGCAAGGCGCTGTGGCTCTCGACCTGGACGATCCACAACGCCAACCATCTGCGCGAGAGCGTGGACGGGCTGAAGGTGGGCGGGCACCAGGCCTCCTCCGCCTCGCTCTGCACCATCATGACCGCGCTCTATGGCGCGGTGCTGCGCCCGCAGGACCGCGTGGCGGTCAAGCCGCACGCCTCGCCGGTGTTCCACGCGCTGCAATATCTGTTCGGCCACCAGACGCGCGAGAAGCTGGAGAATTTCCGCGGCTATAAGGGCGCGCAAAGCTACCCCTCGCGCACCAAGGATGCCGACGATGTGGACTTCTCCACCGGCTCGGTCGGCCTCGGCGTCGCGCAGACTTTGTTCGCCTCGCTGGTGCAGGACTATGTCAAGGCCAGGGGCTGGGCCAAGGAGTGGCCCGAGGGCCGCATGGTCGCCCTCGTCGGCGACGCCGAGATGGATGAGGGCAACATCTTCGAGGCGCTGCTCGAAGGCTGGAAGCACGGCGTGCGGAATCTCTGGTGGGTGGTCGACTACAACCGCCAGAGCCTGGATGCGGTGATCCGCGAAGGGCGGTGGGAGCGCTTCGAGGCGAACCAGAATTTCGGCTGGGACGTCGCCATCGTCAAATATGGCGCGCTGTTGAAGGCGGCCTTCGCCGAGTCCGGCGGGGAGGCGCTGCGGCGCTGGATCGATTCCTGCCCCAACCAGCTCTACTCCGCGCTCTGCTACCAGGGCGGGGCGGCCTGGCGCCGGCGCCTGATCGACGAGCTCGGCGATCAGGGGCCGGTGACGCGTCTGATCGATTCACGCTCGGATGCCGAGCTTGCCCTGTTGATGACCAATCTCGGCGGGCACGATCTGCCGAGCCTGCTCGAGGCGTTCGAGGCGGCCGCGCGCCACGACCGGCCGACCTGCTTCATCGCCTACACCATCAAGGGCTTCGGCCTGCCCTTCCAGGGCCACAAGGACAATCACGCCGGCCTGATGACGCCGCAGCAGATGGAGGAGTGGCGCGGGGCGATGGGGATCCGTCCCGGCCATGAGTGGGACCGGACGGAGGGGCTGGAGGTGCCGGCGGCGGAGTTCGAGGCGTTCCTCGCGCGCATCCCCTTCCTTGAGAAGGGGCGCCGCCGCTTGAGCGCACCGCCGATCGCCGCGCCGGCGCGGCTGCCGTTCCGGGCGGCTCCGTCCCTGTCCACGCAGCAGGGATTCGGCCTGATCCTGCACGAGCTGGCCGCGACCGAGGAGCCGATCGCCGCGCGCATCGTCACCACCTCGCCGGACGTCACGGTCTCGACCAATCTCGGGGCCTGGGTGAACCGGCGCGGCCTCTTCGCGCGCGAGAGCCTGGCCGACACCTTCCGCAAGGAGAAGATCCCCTCGACCTTCGCCTGGGAGTTCTCGCCGCGCGGCCAGCATATCGAGCTCGGCATCGCCGAGATGAATCTGTTCATCCTGCTTGCGGGGCTCGGCCTCTCCCATTCGATCTTCGGCGAGCGGCTGATCCCGATCGGAACGCTCTACGATCCCTTCATCGAGCGCGGCCTCGATGCCCTGAACTATGCCTGCTATCAGGACGCGCGCTTCATCCTGGTCGCCACCCCGTCGGGCATCACCCTGGCGCCCGAGGGCGGCGCGCACCAGTCGATCGGTACGCCCCTGATCGGGCTGAAGCAGGACGGGCTGGCGGCCTTCGAGCCGGCCTTCGTGGACGAGCTCGCCGAGGTCCTGCGCTGGTCGTTCGAGTACATCCAGCGCGACGGCGAAGGCGATCCCGACGAGACCACCTGGCTCAGGGACCAGACCGGCGGCTCGGTCTATTTGCGCCTCTCCACCCGCAGCATCGAGCAGCCGCAGCGCGCGATGAGCGAGGCGCTGGCGCGCGACATCGTCGCTGGCGCCTATTGGCTGCGCAGGCCCGGCCCGAACGCGGAGGTGATCGTCGCCTATGCCGGCGCGGTCGCGCCCGAGGCGATCGAGGCGGTCGGGCTCATGGGAGAGGACCGCCGCGATGTCGGCCTGCTCGCGGTGACCTCTGCCGACCGGCTCAATGCCGGCTGGCAGGCGGCGGGCCGCGCGCGCCAGCGGGGGCAGCGCCACGCCACGAGCCATATCGAGGCGCTACTGGCGCCGCTGCAGCGCGACTGCGGCATCGTCACGGTGCTGGACGGCCATCCCGCGACCCTGGCCTGGCTGGGCGGCGTGCACGGGCACCGGGTCAAGGCGCTCGGGGTCGAGCATTTCGGCCAGACCGGCACCATCCCCGAGCTCTACCGGCATCACGGGATCGACGCCAACGCCATCGTGCATGCGGCGCAGGCGGTCAGCGGCGGCCGGCCGATCCGCCATTTGCGCGCGCTGCCGTGACGCGACGGCAGCTTCGCTTGAGGGCCAAACGTTGGCCCGGGCCCGAAATCCAGGCCTGACCTACTGATTCATCGCCGAGAAGAACTCGGAGTTGCTCTTCGTGCTCTTCAGCTTGTCGACCAGGAACTCGACGGCGTCCACCACGCCCATGGGCATGAGGATGCGGCGCAACACCCACATCTTCGAGAGCGTGCCCTTGTCGACCAGCAGCTCTTCCTTGCGCGTGCCCGACTTGGTGATGTCGATCGAGGGGAAGGTGCGCTTGTCGGAAAGCTTGCGGTCCAGGATGATCTCGGAGTTGCCGGTGCCCTTGAACTCTTCGAAGATCACCTCGTCCATGCGGCTGCCGGTGTCGATCAGCGCGGTCGCGATGATGGTGAGCGATCCGCCCTCCTCGATGTTGCGCGCGGCGCCGAAGAAGCGCTTGGGCCGCTGCAGCGCGTTGGCGTCGACGCCGCCGGTCAAGACCTTGCCCGATGAGGGCACGACGGTGTTGTAGGCGCGCGCCAGGCGCGTGATGGAGTCCAGGAGGATCACCACGTCGCGCTTGTGCTCCGACAGGCGCTTGGCCTTCTCGATAACCATCTCGGCGACCTGCACGTGGCGCGCCGCCGGCTCATCGAAGGTCGAGGAGATGACCTCGCCCTTCACCGAGCGCGCCATGTCGGTCACCTCCTCCGGCCGTTCGTCGATCAGGAGCACGATGAGATAGACCTCGGGATGGTTGGCCGCGACCGCGTGGGCGATGTTCTGCAGCATCATCGTCTTGCCGGTGCGCGGCGGCGCGACGATCAAGCCGCGCTGGCCCTTGCCCAATGGCGCGATCAGGTCGATGACGCGCGTGGTGTAGTCCTTCACCGTCGGGTCTTCGATCTCGAGCTTCAGCCGCTCGTCGGGATAGAGCGGCGTCAGGTTGTCGAAGTTGATGCGGTGCCGGACCTTGTCCGGATGGTCGAAATTGATGGTGTTGACCTTGAGCAGCGCGAAATAGCGCTCGCCGTCCTTGGGCGAGCGGATTTGCCCCTCGACCGTGTCGCCGGTCCTCAGGCCGAAGCGCCGCACCTGGCTCGGGCTGACATAGATGTCGTCGGGCCCGGGCAGGTAATTGGCCTCCGGGCTCCGCAAGAAGCCGAAGCCGTCCTGCAGGATCTCGAGCACGCCGTCGCCGAAGATCGCCGTGTCGTTCTCGGCGAGCTGCTTCAGGATGGCGAACATCATGTCCTGGCGCCGGAGCGCGCTCGCATTCTCGACCTGGAGCTCCTCGGCGAAATTGAGCAGCTCGGCCGGTGATTTCCGCTTCAGTTCCTGGAGATGCATTGGTGCCTTGGATGACAGAGTGGGTGGTGGATGGGCGGAGGAAAAAAGCTGGGAGGGACCCGCGCCGCTCGGCCGACCGGCCGTAGGCGCCCGTTGGTGGGGATCGACACCCGATTGAACGCTCGCCCGGAGGGAAGTTGTCTGCTCGGCTGCGGTGGAAATTCCGGGGAGGGCGCGTGTCGCCGGGAGGAGCACCCGTGCGCGGGCGTCTTATCGACTCCATTTAGCGAATGGCGCGCCGGAAGTCAAATCCCCGCGCGGCAATTCTGGCAGGCCCTCTTTAGAAAGGCTTAACCACCACGAGCAGGACGATGCCGATCATCAGCAGCGTGGGCGCCTCGTTGACGATGCGGAAGAACCGCGCGGTGCGGCGGTTGCGGTCCTCGGCGAAGGCCGAGAGCCATCGCCCCATCAGGATGTGCAGGAGCACGAGCCCAGCCACAAGCGCCAGCTTCGCATGCAGCCACCCCTGGCTCCAATCGACGGCGCCGGGCGTGGCGAGCAGGATGAGGGCGCTCAGGACCGTGAGCGCGAGCGCCGGGTGCATGATGGCGCGGTAGAGCCTCCGCTCCATGACTTTGAAGGTCTCGGACTTCTCCGATCCGGGCTGCGCGTCCGCATGGTAGACGAAGAGGCGCGGCAGATAGAGCAGCCCCGCCATCCAGGCGATCACGGCCAGGACATGCACCGCCTTGATCCAGAGATAGGCCCCTTGCAGCGCGTCCATGGGCTCGTCACGAATGGCCCAGCGCGCAGCCGCGATAGCCGGCCGGGCAGTAGCGCCTGCCGTCGGCCGGGGCAATGCCCGGCCCGCGCGCGAGGGCGCCCCGCACGAGGCTGGCAAGGCCGGCGATGAAGGCTGGATGGGTGGAGACGGTCGGCACGCGCCGGTAAGAGGGCACGCCGCTCTCCTGCGCCAGATGCCCATATTCCATGTCGAGCTCGACCAGCGTCTCGGAATGCTCCGACACGAAGGCGATGGGCGCCATGACGACGCCGCGGCCCTCGCGGCCGGCGCGGCGGACCTCGTCGTCGGTGGCAGGACCGATCCAGCGCAGCGGGCCGACGCGGCTCTGATAGCAGACCTGCCAATCCAGGTTCGGCACGCGGAGCGCCCGGACCACCGCGGCGGCCGTGTCCTCCACCTGGCGCTGATAGGGATCGCCGGCGGCCACCACGCGCTCCGGCAATCCATGCGCGGTCAGCAGCAGCCGCACCGGATGCGACCCGCCTTCCTTCAATGCCCGACGGATGCCCTCGGCCAGCGCGGCGATAAGGCCGGGCTCGGTGGGATAGCAGCAGACGGCGTTCGCCGGAGCGGTCAGGCCGGCGCCCTTGGCCGCCGCCTGCCAATCGGCGAGCGAGGAAGCGGTGGTCGTGGTCGAGAACTGCGGATAGAGCGGCAGCAGCACGAGCCGCCCTGGCGCGAAGGCCTTCACCTCGGCCGCGACCGCCTCGGCGCGCGGATGCCAGTAGCGCATGCAGGGAAAAGCGCGCACCTCGTCCGGATCGCCGAGCGCCGATTCCAGGGCGTCGGCCTGGGCGACGGTGTTGGGCAGCAAGGGCGAGCCGCCGCCGAGCTTGGCATAGATCTCGCGCGCCGCGACCGCCCGGCGCCCGGCGATCGCCGCGGCGAGCGGACGGCGCAGCAGGGCGGGGACGCGCAGGATGGCCGGATCGCTGAACAGATTGCGCAGAAACGGCTTGACGGCTTCGGGGCCGTCCGGCCCCCCGAGATTGAAGAGGATGACCGCGACCCGGCTCAAGCCGCGGTCCGCTGGATGCGCTCGATCAGCGCGGCGACATGTTCGGGCGGCGTCTCCGGCACGACCCCGTGGCCAAGATTGAAGATGAAGGGCCCTGCCCCGAGCGCCGAGAGGATGCGGTCGATCCCCTCCTCGAGCGCGCGGCCGCCCGTCACCAGCGCCGCCGGGTCGAGATTGCCTTGAACGGTGATCTGCTTCTGCAGCTCGGCCGCGAACCGCAGCGGCACGGTCGTATCCAGGCCCAGCCCGTCCGCTCCGGAGGCCTCGGCAAAGCGCGCATAGCCAAGGCCCGACCCGCGCGGAAAAAGGATGACCGGCACCGATGGATGGCGCGCCTTCACGCCTTCGACGATCCGCTGCAAAGGCGCGATGCTCCAGCGCTCCAGCTCCGTTTCGGAGAGAACGCCGGCCCAGCTGTCGAAGAGCTGCAGCGTCTCGGCGCCCGCCTCGACCTGCGCCGAGAGATAGTCGACGGTCGCCACCACCAGCAGGTCGATGAGCTGTTGGAACCGGTCCGGCGCGCCGAGCGCCCAGCGCTTGGCTTTGAGGAACTCCTTGGAGCCGCCGCCCTCGATCATGTAGCAGGCGACCGTCCAAGGAGCGCCGGCAAAGCCGATCAGCGTGGTGGGCGGCGGCAAGGCCGACTTGACCCGGCGCACCGTCTCGAAGACCGGCGCGAGGCGCTCGACAACTCCCTCCCGCTCCAGCCGGTCCAGCCCATCGGGCGCGATCGGCTCCAGCACAGGCCCCCGCCCCTCCTCGAAGCGCAGCGGCTGTCCGAGCGCCCAGGGAATCACCAGGATGTCCGAGAAGAGGATCGCCGCATCCAAGCCGAAGCGCCGGATCGGCTGCAGCGTGATCTCAGTCGCGTAATCGGGCGTGAAGCACAGATCGAGGAAGCCGCCCGCCTTGGCCCGCAGCGCCCGGTATTCGGGCAGATAACGTCCCGCCTGCCGCATCAGCCAGATCGGCGCGGGAGCGACCCTCTCGCCGGCGAGCGCACGCAACAGCGGCTTGGTCGGGGTCTGTGTCACCTGGCGAGGATGTCCGATGCCGTTTGGCAGGTTTTGCCCGGGTTCGACGGGCCCTCCTTCTACAAATCCTCTTTTTAAAAAGAAAGGTAGGGAGTGAAGGTGGGGGCTGAAAAGCCGGGGATTGAATTTAGCCCACAGCTTCTCCCCAGCGGCAACCGGGAGTAAGGCGTTCGGAGCGGCCCTCTGTGCAGGAGGAAAGCCATTGGCGAGCTCCGCCGCGGGTAGATCTTCGGATTCCGCAGCGGGGGAATCGGGGATAAGTGCAGCGGCCGTCGCCGAATGAGACCCGCTCTCCCGGATTGGGGAAAGCGGCGCCCCCAGCGTATAGTTGGCGGCGAGCGGACCCACCCTTCGGGGAAGATCGGGCGCGCGGGGTCTTTGAGCATCGTTTGTCCACAGAGTTGACGCGGGTTTTTAGGTGAGCCGGAAGTTCCATCTGCATCTCGTCTCCGATTCCACGGGCGAGACCATCAACGCGGTCGCGCGGGCCTGCATGGTGCAGTTCGAGGGCGTGGAGGTGGTCGAGCATGCCTGGACCTTGGTGCGCACGCGCGGCCAGGTCGAGAAGGTGCTTGCGGCGGTGGCGGCCAATCCCGGCGTCGTCCTCTTCACGATGGTCAATGAGAGCCTGCGGGCGGCGTTGCAGGACGGTTGCCGCCCTTTGCAGGTGCCCTGCATTCCGGTCCTCGATCCGGTCATCGCCGCGCTGGCGAGCCATTTGGGCCTGCAGGCGCGCGGCCAGCCGGGTCGGCAGCATGCGCTCGACGCCGAATACTTCCAGCGCATCGATGCCATGAGCTTCGCCCTCGCCCATGACGACGGCCAGTCGGCCGGCGATCTCGATTCCGCCGATGTGGTCCTGGTCGGGGTCTCTCGCACCTCGAAGACTCCGACCTGCATTTATCTGGCCAATCGCGGCATCAAGGCGGCCAATGTGCCGACCGTCCCCGGCTGCCCGCTGCCGCCAGAGCTGCTCGAGGCGCGGCGGCCGCTGATCGTCGGACTGACCAAGGATCCGGCGCAGCTGGTCCAGGTGCGCCGCAACCGGCTGCGCGTGCTCGCTCAGGATGAAGAGACCGACTATGTCGATCCCGATTCCGTCCGCCGCGAGGTCGCCGAGGCGCGGCGGCTTTGCGCGGCGCATGGCTGGCCGGTGATCGATGTCAGCCGCCGCTCGATCGAGGAGACCGCGGCCGCGATCATCCAGCTCCTCTCGCGCCATCGCGGCGGCGAGGCCTCGCTGGTCGATGCCTCCTTGCCGTGACCGGGAGCGCGACGCCGATCGCCGGCAGCCGGACCGGGCTGCTGGTGCTTGCCTCGGGCAGCCCCACCCGCGCCGGGCTGCTGCGCCGGGCGGGCGTGCCGTTCCATCAGGATCCCGCCGAAGTGGATGAGGGCGCGGCCAAGGCGCAGCTCAAATCGGCGGGGGCGGATGCCGGCGCCGCGGCTCTGGAGCTCGCGCGGCTCAAGGCGGCGGCAGTGAGCCCGCGCCAGCCGGGCCGCCTCGTGCTCGGCGCCGACCAGCTCCTGGAATGCGAGGGCGAGTGGCTGGACAAGCCGGGCACCCGCGCGCGCGCCAAGGCGCAGCTGCTCCGCCTGTCCGGCCGGCGGCACAGTCTCGCGACCGCGGCGGTCCTGCTGAAGGATGGCGCGCCCTTGTGGTCGCATCTCGAGGCGCCGGAGCTGCGGCTGCGGAGGATCTCGCCGGAATTGGCCGAGGCCTATCTCGACGCCGCCGGAGGGGATGCGCTCGGCAGCGTCGGCGCCTATCAGATCGAAGGGCCGGGCGCCCAGCTGATCGAGGAGCTGAGTGGCGACGTCTTTTCCGTGCTGGGCCTGCCGCTTCTGCCTCTGCTCGGCGCGCTTCGGCGCGAGGGGGTGCTGCCGTGATCCTCACCGGCCACGCGCGCCTGGCCGGGGTGATGGGCTGGCCCGTCGCCCATTCCCTTTCGCCGCGCCTGCACGGCTATTGGCTGCGGGAATACGGCATCGACGGCGCGTACGTGCCGCTGGCGGTCAAGCCGGAGCGGCTGGCTTCGGCGCTGCGCGCTTTGCCCGATCTGGGCTTCGCCGGCTGCAATTTGACGGTGCCGCACAAGGAAGCCGCACTCGCGGCCCTCGATGAGGTAGCGCCCGAAGCGCGGCGGCTCGGCGCCGTCAACACCGTGCGCGTTCGCGCGGACGGCAGCCTGCTCGGCTGGAACACCGATGTGGAAGGCTACGCCCAAAGCCTCGCCGCCGCGCTGCCGGGCTGGAGCTTGGACGGCAAGCCCGCGGCTGTGATCGGGGCCGGCGGCGCCGCGCGCGCGGTGATCGCGGCGCTGGCCGGCATGGGTGCTGCCGAGATCCGGCTGGTCAACCGCACGCCCGGCCGGGCCGAGGACCTCGCGCGAGCGCTCGGCGGCCCAATCCGTGTCCATGACTGGGAGCACCGGTCCAGGGCGCTCGAGGGCGCGGGGCTCCTGGTGAACACCACCACGCTCGGCATGCGCGGCCAGCCGCCGCTCGACCTCGATCTCGGCCCCTTGCCGCGCACCGCTCCCGTCAGCGACATCGTCTATGTGCCGCTGGAAACGCCGCTGCTCGCTGCGGCGCGGGCACGCGGGCACCCGGCGGTGGACGGGCTCGGCATGCTGCTGCATCAGGCGGTGCCGGGCTTCGAGGCCTGGTTCGGCCGCCGGCCGGAGGTCACGCCCGCCTTGCGCGATTTCGTGCTCGCCCGGCCATGAAGGTGATCGGCCTCACCGGCTCGATCGGCATGGGCAAGACCACGGCGGCCCTGCTGCTGCGGCGCCTCGGCGTGCCAGTGCATGACGCCGATGCCGCCGTCCACCGGCTCCTCGCCAAGGGCGGCGCGGCGGTCCCGGCCGTGGACGCCGAGTTCCCGGGCGTGGTGCGCAAGGGCGCGGTCGATCGCAAGGCGCTGGGCGCGCGCGTCTTCGGCGATGCCGAGGCGATGCGACGGCTCGAGCGCATCCTGCATCCTCTGGTGCGCCAGGACAGCGCGCGGTTCCTGAAGGAGGCGCGCAAACGCGGCGCGCGGCTGGCGGTGCTCGACGTGCCGCTGCTGTTCGAGGTGGGGCGGGACCGCGACTGCGACGCCACCCTGGTCGTGAGCGCGCCCCCTTTCGTGCAGCGCGCGCGGGTGCTGGCCCGACCCGGCATGAGCGAGCGGCGGTTCCATGAGGTCCTCGCGCGCCAGATGCCCGATGCCGAGAAGCGCCGGCGCGCCGATCATGTGGTGCCGACCGGGCTCGGGCGGCGGCTCACCTTGCGCCGGCTCCAGCGCGTGCTAAAAGACGTGCAGCGCTCCGGCGCCAAGGGGAAGCGTCGCCGGCTAGCCTGAAGCCAAGGGGGACCATGCGGGAAATCGTGCTCGATACCGAGACCACGGGCCTGGAGCCCGAGCTCGGCCACCGTGTCGTCGAAATCGCCTGCATCGAGTTGAACAATCACCTGCCCACGGGCAACACCAAGCGCTGGTATCTCAATCCCGAGCGCGACATGCCGACGGACGCCTTCGCCGTCCATGGCATCAGCGCCGAGTTCCTGAAAGCGCAGCCGCGCTTTGCCGAGATCGCCGACGAGTTCCTCGCCTTCCTGGAGGGCGCCCCGCTCATCATCCACAATGCGGGCTTCGACCTCGCCTTCCTCAATGCCGAGCTCCAGCGCGCCGGCCGCTCGCCGCTGCCTGCCGGAATCGCCATCGACACGCTGGAGATCGCCCGGCGCAAGTTCCCCGGCGCCCAGGCCAGCCTCGATGCGCTCTGCCGGCGTTTCGCGATCGACAATTCGGCGCGCACCAAGCACGGCGCGCTGCTCGACGCCGAGCTCCTGGCCGAGGTCTATCTGGAGCTCATCGGCGGACGCCAGCCGGGGCTGGAGCTGATCGCCGGCACGGCCGTCGAGAGCCGGCTCGCCATCCGCATCCAGCGCGAGCCCAGGCCCGCGCGCCCGCACGCGCCGAGCGAGGCGGAGCTCGCCGCCCACGCCGCCCTGCTCGAGCGGCTGAACTCCCCGATCTGGCTGTCCTGAGGGCTTATGCGGTGGCCGTCGGGCTCTGCCGCATCCGCTGTGCGCGATAGAGCTGGGCGAAGTCGATGGGATTGACCAGCAGCGGGGCGTAGCCGCCATCCTGCGTGGCGCCCGAGACGATCGCCCGCGCATAGGGGAAGAGGATGCGCGGGCACTCGATCAGCAGCACCGGCTCGACGGCCTCGGCCGGCACGCCGTTGAGCTGGAAGACGCCCGCATATTCGACCTCGACCAGGAACGCCGTCGTGCCCTCGCGACTCGCCTCGGCGCGCATCACCAGGCTCACCTCGTAGCCGTGCTCGCCGAGCGAACGGGCCTTGACGTCGACATCGACGCGGCCCTGCGGGGCCTGCCCGCCGGCGGCCACCACGGGCGCTCCCGGATTTTCGAACGAGAGATCCTTCAGATACTGCGCGAGCACCGTGATCGGCGCCTGGCCCGGCGCGCGCCCGGCCGCACCCGAGCCGGGCTTGCCTTCGCCCTTAGCCTCGCCGCCCGCCGCCTGCTCCTCGCTCATGCGCCCGCTCCCGCTGATCTCATCCGGCGGCGCTGGCTAGCATGGAACCGGGCGGGGCTCAATCCTCGGCTGCCGCGGGCGCGGCATGCGGGTCGAAGCGGACCCACTCGCCATTGCCCACGGAGCGGCCGGTCAGGCCCCGGATCACGCCCCAATGCGTGACGACCAGGACCTCGGGCCAATCCTCCAGCGCGGCGACCGCTTCGCGGAAGCGGCGGCAGCGATGGGCGAACGCGTCCTCCGTCTCGCCGGTGCGCCACCACTCCTCATCGAAGGGGGCGAAGCGGTGCTGCGACCAGCGCTCGACCAAGCGCGAGCGCTGGGTGCCGATGTCGCAGGCGAAGTGCCCGCGCTCGCCGACCAGCGGGTCGATCTCGACCGGCAGCTTGAGACGCGCGACCACGATCTCGGCGGTCTCCAGGGCGCGCGTATAGGGGCTGGCGACCACGCGCCGGAGCGGCAGCCCCTCGAGGCTCTCGGCCGCCGCCTGGATCTGGCGTCGGCCCTCCTCCGTCAGCCCGGGATCGGGCACGCCGGGATCGATCCGCGTCAGCCCGAACACCGCGTTGAAGATGGTCTGTCCATGCCGCAGCAGGATCATTCTGTCCTCGGAGGGATAGTCACCCGGGATCTGCCCCGGTTTTCCGGGGCATCGCTTGCCCTTTGGGGCTGGAGCCCTTATTTACAATTCAAGGATAGAAGTAAACGCCCATCCCTTCGAAAAAGCGGGAGGGCGGGCGCGACGGGCCGGCCTTCGGGCCGTTGATGGGGAGGGCGTTCCGCCCAAGGCATCGCCTGGGCGGGATCGCAGCGGAACCGGACGCGGGGCAGCATGGAAGGCAGTTTCCCCTTTCTTGAGATCGTTCTCTTCGCGATGGTGGCGGGATTCCTGATCCTGCGGCTGCGCAGCGTGCTCGGCCGGCGCACCGGCCATGAGCGCCGCCGTCCCGACCCGATCACGGCCCGCACCGCGCAAGAGGAGGCGCGGGACAAGGTCATTCCGCTGCCCGAGCGGGGCCGCGCGCCGCAGCGCGAGGAGGCGCCCTCCGCGGTTGCCGATTCCGGCGCTCTGGCGGGCATCGCCCAGATCCGCGCCGTCGACCCCAATTTCGACTCTGGCGAATTCGTGACGGGCGCCCGCCGCGCCTTCGAGATGATCGTCGAGGCCTTCGCCAAGGGCGAGTCCAACACGCTCCGGCCGCTGCTCTCCGACGAGGTCTTCGCGCAATTCGACGGGGCGATCCGCGCCCGCGAGGAAGCGCGTCAGACCCTCACCACCACCCTGGTCGGGATCCGGGAAGCCGAGATCACCGATGCGGTCCTGGAAGGCCGCACGGCCCAGGTCACCGTGAAGTTCGTCTCCGAGCAGATCAACGTCACCC
>JAREAF010000243.1 GCA_029240475.1 Rhodospirillales bacterium
GAAGCGCCGACAGCCCGAGGAGGCGCGCCAGGGCATGAGAAAGAGCAAGGGCGGCGGGGAGAAGCATCCCGCCAAGGCGAAATCCGGCGGGCGCCAGCAGCGCAAGAAAGGCGGCCAGCCCCCGCAGCACCAGGAGCGCAAGCCGGGCCGCGAATACGAGATGCGGCCCAAGCCCGAGTTCGAGCACGAGCATCGCGGCAGCGGCAAGCTCGACGGCAAGGTGGCGCTCATCACCGGCGGCGACAGCGGCATCGGGCGCGCGGTCGCGCTCGCTTTCGCCAAGGAGGGCGCGGACGTGGTGATCGCCTATCTAGAGGAGGATCGCGACGCCGAGGAGACGCGCTCCCTCGTCGAGGAGGAGGGCCGGCGGTGCCTGCCCATCGCCGGCGACATCCGCGAGGAGGAGTTCTGCAACGAGCTGATCCGCCGCACGGTGGAGGAATTCGGCAGGCTCGACGTGCTGGTCAACAACGCGGCCGACCAGACCCCGCAGGAGCGGCTGGAGGACATCTCCGCCGAGCAGCTGGAGAGCACGTTCCGCACCAACATCTTCTCGATGTTCTACCTGACCAGGGCCGCGCTGCCGCATCTGAGCGAAGGGTCGGCGATCGTCAACTCGACCTCGGTCACCGCCTATCGCGGCAGCCCGCACCTGCTCGATTATTCATCGACGAAGGGTGCGATCGTCTCTTTCACGCGCTCGCTGGCGCTCAATCTCGCCGAGCGCGGCATTCGCGTGAACGCGGTCGCGCCGGGGCCGATCTGGACGCCCCTCATCCCCTCGACCTTCCCGGAGGAGCATGTGGAGAGCTTCGGCGAGAACGTGCCCCTGAAGCGCGCCGGCCAGCCCGGCGAGGTGGCGATGTGCTACGTCTTCCTGGCCAGCCAGGATTCCTCCTACATGACCGGCCAGGTGCTCCATCCCAACGGCGGGGAGATCATCAACGGCTGATCCAGGCGCCAGGAGTCAGGGATCGGGAATCAGGATGATTCTGATTCCCGACCCCTGATACCTGACCCCTGCTACGCCTCGCCGGGAAGGGCGCCGCCCTGGCGGTGGTTCTTCACCTCGCCCCGCTGCTTGCGCTTGAACTCGACGAGCTGCCGCTCGGCCGCCTCGAACGCCTCGTTCAGGACCGTGTAGAGATCCGGGTCGCGGTATTTCTGCTGCGGGTGATGGGGCCCGTGGCTTACCACCAGCTCGCTGCCGGGCACCGACATGTCGACATGCACCGTGAAAAGATTGCCCTTGCGGTGCTGCTTGTGCGGCGCCTCGATCGACACCCGGCAGGCGATGAGCTGGTCATAGAGCCGGTTCAGCTTTTCGACGCGCTCGCGCACGCGCGCTTCGATGGCGTCGGATGGATCCATGTTGTGGAACCGGATCTCGAGCGGCAC
Organism: Rhodospirillales bacterium; assembly: GCA_029240475.1. Classification (GTDB taxonomy): domain Bacteria; phylum Pseudomonadota; class Alphaproteobacteria; order JAREAF01; family JAREAF01; genus JAREAF01. The sequence goes on from JAREAF010000243.1 coordinate 1,399, forward strand.
ATCCATCGGGCATTCTCCCAAATCCATGCTTCCAAACACCCGAGCCTAGCGCGCCGGCCCGGCCGCTGGCCACTGGGAGCGCGGCGCTCAGGTGATGAGCCGGGCCGCGGCCACCGATTCCGGTGCGAGCACCGGCTCCCCCGGCTCGGCTTCGCCCGCGGCCTCCATCAAGCGCTTGCGCTCGGAGACCGGCAACGCCGGGGCCTCCGCCCGGTTCGGCTGGCGCCAGGCCAGCGTGGCGAAGGAACCGCAGCCGTCGCATTTGGCCGACCAGCTCGGATGCGCGGCCCCGCAGCGCTCGCACACCCAGGCCGGATCGGGCGCGGCCTCGGCCGCCTTGCGCAGCCAGCGCGCCGCCGCCTCGGGATCGCCGCGCTCCTCCTCTTCGAGCTCGGCCAGCATGCGATAGGCGCGCGCCGTGGGGCCAAGCTCGGCCGCCACCTCCAGATGCCGCCGCGCCTCGCCCCACAGGCGCGCGGCCATGGCGACCTCCGCCAGCTCGAGCCTCGCGTCGCGGGTCGAGCGATTGAGCTCGGCCAGCCGCTCGAAGCGCCGCGCGCGGTCGAGCGGGCTCTCCTCCCCCTTCAGCGCCGTGTAAGCCTGGGCGAGCGCGGGATGGGGCGTGTCGCTCCAGGCCGTCTCAAGGACGCGCGTGGCTTCGCGGCCCTTGCCCTGCACGATGAGCAGGCCTGCGAGCTGCGCAGCCGCGGGCACGAAGCCCGGCTCCGGACGATGCGCCTCGCGCGCGAGGCGCAGCGCCTCGGCCGCATCGCCGGTCCGCTCGGCGGCGCGGCTCTGCTCGACCAGCACCGCCGCGCGCTGCCGCTTGGCCTGATCGACCGCGATCAGGCTGATCCGCTGCGCCTGGCCGAGCGTCGCGATCGCCTTCTCCCATGCGCCGCGCCGGATCTGCAGGTCGAGCAGGGTGCGCACCACCCAGGGCGTCTCCGGCCGCTTCTTGTAGGCGCGTTCGGCGAGCTCCAGCGCGGCGATATCGTCGCCGCCGCGGATCGCCTGCATCAACAGGCCGCGCAGGCCGAGGAAAGCGGTCTCATCGCGCTCGATCATGCGCGTGAAATAGTCGCGCGCCGCCTCCTCGTCGCCGTCGAGCTGCGCGGCCTGCGCGGCCAAGAGCAATGTGAGCGGCGGTTCGTTGAGGAGCGTCGCGGCGCGCCTGGCTTGGCGCTTGGCTTCCTCCGCATCGCCCGCGGCGACCGCGACCATGCCTTGCGTCAGGGCGCGATAGCCCCGCTCGCGCCGACGGTGCGCCCGGCGGCGCAGATAGTCGCGCGGCGAGCGGATGGTGAGCCGCCACAGCCGGTAGATCAGCGCCGCGACCGTGGCGGCGACCACGACGGCCAGGATGAGCACGCCGACCGTGCTGTGCAGCTCCCAATTGAGCCAGCGTAGCGTCACGGTGCCCGGCCGCTCGGCCACCCACACGGCGATGCCGACGATGACGGCGAGCTTCAGCAAGAACAGCAGCGCGCGCTTCATGAGCTTTGGCCGCTCACGGCATCGCGCCGTCGGGCAGGACATGCGCGAGCGCACGCTCGCGCAGCCGCTCGATCGTCTGGTCGGCCGCGACGCGCGCACGCGCCCCGGCCAGCCACGGCGCCGCGGCCTCCGCCGCAGCCCCCTCCAGCACCTCCAGCTCGCCCAGGGCGCTGGCGAGATCGCCCTCGTTGAGCCGGGCCTCGGCGCGCGCCACATGCGCTTCGGGCGAATCCCCCGCGACGTCGCCGCCCACGGGGCGGACCGTCACCACCGAGCGCAGCCGCGCCCAGGCCCGGTCGATCCAGCCGCCACTGGCATCGCCTTGCGCGGCTTGCGCGATCGCGAGCGCGGTGTCGCCGAACCGGATGCGCAGCTCGGCCATGCCGGGGATGCCTTCATCGGCATGCTCCTCGAGTTGGCCCAGGAGGGGCGCCAGCTCCGGATCGTCGGCCGCCAGCCGCCGGACGGCGCCAAGCTCCGACGCGTAGGGCTGGCCCGAATCCAACGCGGCCTCCAGCTGGCCGGAGGCGAGGATGAAGGCGGTGTGCTGCGTCTGGCCGGAGGCCGCCTCGATGGTCTTGGCGAGGTCCTGCACGCGTCGGGGCAGCTCGACCAGCCGCGACAGCTCGCCCTGCATCGCGCGCAGCTCGGCGGCATTCTCCTCGATGCGGTTGGAGAGCGCGGCGAGCCGCTCGGGCGCGACCGCCTGCACGCTCTCGCGGCGAACCGCCTCGATCTGATCGCGCAGGCCCGCGATCTCTCCCGAGACGGCCTCGAGCCGCTGGCCCATCTCCGGAGACGCCCCACCCCCGGCGGCAGCGGAGGCGGTCGCGGAAGCAAGGCGATCCAGCTCGCCGCGCAGCTGCTCGTTGAGTTGTTCGAGCTGCTGAACGCGCTGGCCCAGGTCGCCATCGACCTGCGGCGCGGCGGCGGGCCGGCTCTCCAGCTCGGCAATGCGACGGTCGAAGGCCTCCAGCCGCGCGCCCGCGTCCGCGCCCTGAACGGGTGCGGGTGTGGGCGCAAGGCCGGCGGCGCGGGTCCACCAGGGCGCCGTGCCCGAGATCAGCAGCGCGATCAGGGCCGAAGCGAGCACTGCCGGCACCAAGCCGGAGCGGCTGCGCGCGGCCGAGGTTCGGGCCGGCTCCTCCGGCGGCGGCGGCACGAAAGCGGGGGGCGCGCCCTCGGCGGGACGACCAGGCGCGGGCTCTGCTTCAACCGCAGTCTCCGGCTCCGGCTCGCGCACGGCCGTGGCGGGCTCTTCGGGGGGCGTTCCCGCCGGCTCGGCGGCAGCGGCCTCTCCGCCCGCCTCGATCACCGGCGGGAAGGAGGGCACCGTGAGATCGCCGGGCTCCCAGACGATGTTGTGGCGGCTAGCCGCGGCCAAGATCTCCTCGCGCCGGTTGGCGGGGATGGCTCCGCGCTCCTTCCAGCCCTGCACGGTCGAGACCGGCACGCCGAGCTTCTGCGCCATCGGGCGGATGCCGCCGAAGCGCTGGATGACAGGCTGCGCGGGGAGCGCGCCGTCGGCCGAGCCGGCATCCGTCGGTTGACGCTCCGGATCGCCCTCGTAATCACTGACCATGAGCGCCTCTTGATCCCCTCCGCTCCCCTGAGGACGGCAGCAGCGCCAGGAGCGCATCCTGCTCCGGCCGTACGGATACCCGCACGGCCTGCCAACGCATCCCGTCCAATGCCGCTGCAACCGCCGCGCTGAGGCAGCAGGCCTCGATCTCCGCGCAAGCGGTGCTCAGACCCGCCGCGCTCGCCAAAGTAACAAACGTGCGGGTGGTCCGGGGAGAGAAAAACAACGCATATCCGATGGCGCCTTGCCGCATCGTACGTTCGAGGTGCGCGCTGAACGCGGACGGCGTGCGCGCCTCGTACAGGACGGCGGAGCGCGCCTCGAATCCAGCGCCCCGAAGCAGCGGCACCGGATCGGTCGCGACCGCATCGCCGCGGACGTGGAGGAGCGCGCCTTTGCCGGCCTCGCACGCACGGCGCACCTTGTCCGTGAGTTCGGCGGCGGTGCCTCCGGCCGCCGTGACATCCCGGAAGCCGAGCGCACGCAGCGACTGCGCCGTCGCCTCGCCGACCGCTAAGACGGGGGAGCCGCGCTCGGTGGTGCGGGAGGCCAGCGCCCGCGCCCCGTTCCGGCTGGTCACGAGAATGGCCTGAACCCCGCCCAGATCGAGGGGCGGGCCCGCGAGAGGCACGATCTCCAGCATGGGCTCAAGGAGGCAGGGATAGCCCAGCCGCTCAAGGTGCGCGGCGGTCTCCTCCGCCTCTGGCCGCGGGCGCGTCACCAGCACGATCGGAAGGGTGGTCACCGGATGCCCTTGAGGAAATCCGGGTCGGCCCGCTCCAGGAGCCGGCGCCCGAGCTCCGCGCCGAGCGCGGCGGCATCGCCAAGGTCGCCCGATTCCTCATCGGACAGCGACCGGCTGCCGTCGGGCAGCGCGATGAGGGCCCTGAGGCGCAGCCGGTCGGCGCCCTGGCGCTGCGCAAAGGCCGCGATGGGCGTGCGGCAGGAGCCGTCGAGCACGGCCAGCACGGCGCGCTCGGCCAAGAGCGCGGCGGCGGTCTCGGCGTCATTGAGCGCGGCCAGCGTGGAGTCCGCGCGCGCGTCGCCGAGCCGGCATTCGATGGCGATGATCCCCTGGCCCGCGGCGGGCA
>JAREAF010000244.1 GCA_029240475.1 Rhodospirillales bacterium
ACTTCTGACTTCTGACTTCTGACTTCTGACTTCTGACTTCTGACTTCTGACTTCTGACTTCTGACTTCTGACTTCTGACTTCTGACTTCTGACTTCTGAACCCTATTCCGCCGCCTGGCCCTGCGGATCCGGCGGGCGCCAGCGCAGCACCGGCTTGCGTGCGGCGCCGGTCTCGTCGAGCCGGCGGCGCGGGGTCAGCTTCGGCGCCTCGCGGAAGGCCGCCGCCTCGCCCGCCTTGGCGCGCCTGGCGAGCGCCTTCACCGCGCCGATGAACTGATCGAGCCCATCCTTGCTCTCGGTCTCGGTCGGCTCCATCAAGAGCGCGCCGTGGACCACCAGCGGGAAATACATCGTCATGGGGTGGAAGCCTTCGTCGATCATCGCCTTGGCGAAGTCGAGCGTGGTGACGCCGGTGTCCTTCAGGAACCGGTCGTCGAACAGCACCTCATGCATGCAGGGGCCCTCGAAGGCGGGCGTCAGCTCGTCGCGAAGGCTGGCCATCAGGTAATTGGCGTTGAGGACCGCATCGCCCGAGGCCTGACGGAGCCCGTCCGCGCCGTGGCTCATCATGTAGGCGAGCGCGCGGATGAACATGCCCATCTGGCCGTGGAAGCCCTTCAAGCGCCCGAACGCCTTGCCGGTCGCGGCCGGATCGTGGTCGTGCTCGATGAGGCGGAAGCCGTCCTTTCCATGCACCACATAGGGCAAGGGCGCGAAGGGCGCGAGCGCCTCGGACAGCACCACCGGCCCCGAGCCCGGCCCGCCGCCGCCATGCGGCGTCGAGAAGGTCTTGTGCAGGTTGATATGCATGCAGTCGACGCCGAGATCGCCGGGCCGCACGCGCCCGACGATCGCGTTGAAGTTCGCGCCGTCGGCGTAGAAGAACCCGCCGGCCGCATGGATCGCCTCGGAGATCTCCAGGATCTCGTTCTCGAACAACCCGCAGGTGTTGGGGTTGGTGATCATGATGCCGGCAACGTCGTCCCCCAGCTTGGCCTTGAAGGCCTCCAGATCGACGCGGCCGCGCTTATTTGCGGGGATGGGATCGACCGCATAGCCGCAGGCCGCCGCGGTCGCCGGGTTGGTCCCGTGCGCCGATTCCGGCACCAGGATGCGCGTGCGCTTCTCGCCGCGATCTTCCAAGGCGGCTCGGATCGCCATCACGCCGCAAAGCTCGCCATGGGCGCCCGCCGCGGGCGACATCGCGACTGCCGGCATGCCGGTCAGCACCTTCAGCCAGTGCGCCAGCGTGTCGATCAGCTCGAGCGCGCCCTGAACGGTGCTTTCGGGTTGCATCGGGTGCAGATCGCCCAGACCTTCCGCCCGCGCCATCTTCTCGTTGAGGCGCGGATTGTGCTTCATGGTGCAGGAGCCGAGCGGATAGAGCCCGAGATCGATCGCGTAGTTCTTCTGCGACAGGCGGGTGAAGTGCCGCACGACCTGTGGCTCGGAGAGGCCGGGCAGGCCGATCGGCGCGCGGCGGCGCGTGCCGCCGAGGCGGTCCTTTAATTTCGGCGGCTCGGGAATGTCGACGCCGGTGCGTCCCGCCTCGCCCTGCTCGAAGAGCAGCTTCTCCTCGATCTGCAGGCCGCGATTGCCGGTGAAGGTGCCGGTGGTGCGGTCGCGCTCCATCTAGAGGACCTCCTCCAGCGCCGCCGCGAGGCGCGCCATGTCGTCGTCGCTGTTGGTCTCGGTCGCCGTCACCAGCAGGAGGTCCGCGAGCTCCCGCTTCTCGGGATAGAAGCGCGAGACCGGCACCCCGCCGAGGATGCCGCGCTCGGCCAGGGCCTCCACAACCTCGGCGGCGGGTCTGGGCAGGCGCAGCGCGAACTCGTTGAAGAAGCTGTCGGAGACCAGCTCCGCCTTGCCGGTCGCGGCGATGCGCTCGGCGAGCTGCACGGCCTTGGCATGGTTCAGCTCGGCAAGGCGCGTGAAGCCGGCCTCGCCCAGCAGCGCCAGATGGATGGTGAAGGCGAGCGCGCACAAGCCCGAATTGGTGCAGATGTTGCTGGTCGCCTTCTCGCGGCGGATATGCTGCTCGCGCGTGGAGAGGGTCAGCACCCAGCCGCGCCGGCCGTCCGCATCCACCGTCTCGCCGGCGATGCGGCCCGGCATCTGCCGCACATATTTCTCGCGCGTGGCGAAGAGGCCGACATAGGGCCCGCCGAAGCTCAGCGCGTTGCCGATCCCCTGACCCTCGGCGGCGACGATGTCCGCGCCCATCTCGCCCGGCGAGGTGACAAGGCCGAGGCTGACCGGCTCGGTGACCACCATCACCAGGAGCGCGCCCGCGGCGCGGCAGGCCTCGCCGAGCTTGGTCCAGTCGTGCACATGGCCGAAGAAGCCGGGATTCTGCACCACCACGCAGGAGGTGTTGGCATCGATGCGCGCGATAAGGTCCTCCGCGTGTGGGTCCGGCTCGGCCAAGTCCAGCTCGAAGCCGAGGAAGCGCGCATGGGTCTGGGTCACGGCGCGGTAGTGCGGATGCAGGCCGCCCGAGAGCACGGCGCGCGTGCGGCGCGTGACGCGGCCGGCCATCATCACCGCCTCGGCGCAGGATGTGGCGCCGTCATACATCGAGGCGTTCGCCACCTCCATGCCGGTGATGAGCGCGACCTGCGTCTGGAACTCGAACAAGGCCTGCAGCGTGCCCTGGCTCACCTCCGGCTGATAGGGCGTGTAGGAGGTGAGGAACTCGCCGCGCTGGATCAGGTGGTCGACCGAGGCCGGCACATGGTGCCGGTAGGCGCCCGCGCCGAGGAAGGAGGGCGCGCGGGTGGTGGAGAGGTTCTTGCGCGCCAGCCCAAGGATCGCGCCCTCGACCTCGAGCTCGCCCTGATGCGGCGGCAGATCGACCGGCTCTCTGAGGCGCACGCGCTCAGGCACGTCGCGATAGAGGCTCTCGATCGACGGCACGCCGATCTTCGCCAACATGGCGCGGCGGTCGGCCTCGGTCAGCGGCAGATAGCGCATCAGTGCAGCCCCTCGACGAATTTCTTGTAGCCCGCCTCGTCCATCAGCCCGTCGAGCTGCGACTTGTCGGCGAGCCTCAGCTTCATGAACCAGCCCCGCCCCATCGGGTCGGCATTGACGGTGGCGGGCTCGTCCACCAGCGCCTGGTTGGCCTCGACCACCTCGCCCGTCACCGGCGCGAACACCTCGCTCGCGGCCTTCACGGATTCGACGACCGCCGCCTGCGTGCCCTTCTCGACCTTCTGGCCCGGCTTGGGCAGCTCGACATAGACCACGTCGCCGAGCTGGTTCTGCGCATAGTCGGTGATACCCACCGTGGCGATGTCGCCCTCGAGGCGGATCCATTCATGCTCGTCGGTGAACTTGACGGTGCCCATTTTTCTCCTCCCCGGTTCAGCTTCTTTTGTAGCGATGCGGCACGAAGGGCATCGGCGTCACGCGCGCGGGCCTGGGCGTGCCGCGCACGAGCAGCGCGAGCTCGGTACCTTCCCCGGAATTGATGCGGTCGACATAGCCCATGCAGATCGGCCCGCCGACGGTGGGGCCGAAGCCGCCGCTCGTCACCTTGCCGATCAGGCCGCCCTTGGCGTCGATGATGTCGGTGTTCTCGCGCGCCGGCGCGCGGCCCTCCGGCAGGATACCGACGCGCTTGCGCAAAGGGCCTTGCGCCATCTGCTCGAGGATCAAGGGAGCGCCCAGGAAGTCGCCCCCGGTGCGACGGCGTTTGCCGATCGACCAGGTCAGCCCCGCCTCGACCGGCGTCGTGGTCTCGTCGATATCGTGGCCGTAGAGGCAGAGGCCCGCCTCCAGCCGCAGCGAATCGCGCGCGCCGAGGCCGATCGGCTTGACCTCCGGCTGCGCGAGCAGCAGCCGCGCGATCTTCTCAGCCTCTTCGGCCAGCATCGAGATCTCGAACCCGTCCTCGCCGGTATAGCCCGAGCGGCTGGCGATGCAGGGCACGCCGTCGATCGACAGCTCCGCGATGCTCATGAAACCCATCGCGTCCGAGCGCGGATCGAAGCGCGCGATCACGGCGGCGGCCGCAGGCCCCTGCATCGCGATCAGCGCGCGCTCCGGCAGCTCCTCGATGCGCGCATGTCCGGTCAGCTGCGCGCGCAGATGCGCGGCGTCGGCCTCCTTGCGCGAGGCGTTCACGACGAGGAGAAGCTGCTCGCCCAGCCGCGCGGCCATGAGATCGTCGAGGATGCCGCCCGCGGGATTGGTGAATTGCGTATAGCGCATCCGCCCCGGCTGAAGGCCCCGGATGTCGCCGGGCACCAGCCGCTCCAGGGCCTTCGCAGCGTCGTCGAATTCATCCGCTTCGATGCGGATCTGGCCCATATGCGAGACGTCGAACAGGCCCGCCGCGCCGCGCGTGTGCAGATGCTCGGCGATGATGCCGGCCGGGTACTGCACCGGCATCTCGTAGCCGGCGAAGGGCACGATCTTCGCGCCCAGCTCGCGGTGGAGATCGAACAGCGGCGTGCGCTTCAGCGATTCGGATTGGGTCACGGGCTGGTTCGGCGCTCCTCAAGGGCTTCGGGCGGAAGAATGGGACCGCCAAGCGCGGTTCATCCTCCCCATCGAGCCCCCTCTGTCGCCGGACCTGAGAGATTCGCCCGCCTGCCCGGGCTTACTCCTTCGGTGAGACGCCGACCGTCATGGGAAGTGGCGGCGCCCGCTTTCCAGAGTGCCGACTCGCGCGCGGTCCTTTCGCCTGAGAGTTTCCGGGGCGGTTGCTCCTTCGGCTCCGGCTGTCGGCGGCATGTCACGCCGCCCTCGCCGGTCTCTCCCGCGTGCAAGGCTTCGGCCTTGAGGGTGTAAGCCTAGTGGCCGAGCGGCGAAAGTCAACGCCGGCTCGATGCTGCTCTGCAGCAATCTAGCGCCGGTTAGCCGCCAGCTCCTCCTCGCTCACCACGAGGCCAACGAAGAGCGTGTAGGAGGCCGCGCGCCGCCCTTCGGGCAGCGGGATCTCGGGCTCCAGCTCCTCGATGATGATGGCGCGATCCTCGTCCAGCGGGATCTCGGTGACGAACTCCTCGCGCGCGAGCACCTCGCCTTCGGGGCTGACCACGGCGACGAAATAGCTCAGCGGCGCCTCTTCGCCCGCGAGCGCCGGCCCCCGCGCGCCCTCGATGCGCAGCTCCATGTCCACGACGACCCGGCGCTGCTCGTCGGTGAATTCGCATTCGCCGCCGACGCCGAGGATGCGCGCCTCGAAGGCCACATCCTGAGGCGTGCGCCCCTCGCCCGCGTACCGCACCACCCGGTCGGCGCCGTCGACGAGCGCCGCGCGCGGACAGGGCGGCGCCTTCTCGGATTCGAACCAGCTCGAGCAGCCGGCCAGCAGCAACGGCAGGGCCGCCAGGGCTGGGATGAGTGCGGGTCTGGACAAGAGAGTCTCCGGGAATACCGGTTAAAGGGCGTTGTGCGAGCCGTCGCAGAAGGGCCGGTCCTTGGTGCGCTTGCATCCGCAGAACCAGAGCGCGCCGGCCTCGGCCGCCTTCCAGGACACCGGCTCGATTCCGGTGCCCTTGTGCGAGCCGTCGCAAAAGGGCTGCTTCTGAGAGCGGCCGCAGGCGCACCAGAAAT
>JAREAF010000245.1 GCA_029240475.1 Rhodospirillales bacterium
GGTCTCATAGGCGATCGCGGTGACGCCCGAATCCATCAGCCCTTTGGTCTGCTCCGGGTCCGGCGCCAGGTGCAGATAGGTGAAGAGGATCTGCCCCTCTTTCAGCTGCTTCCATTCCTGCGGCTGCGGCTCCTTGACCTTGACCACCATCTCGGCCTTGGCGAAGACCTCCTCGGCGTTGCGGGCGATCCTCGCGCCGGCGGCCTCATAGGCCCGGTCGTCGAAGCCGATGCCGAGGCCGGCGCCGGTCTCGACCAGCACCTGATGGCCGTGATGGACCAGCTCGCGCACGCTGCCCGGCACAAGGCCGACGCGGTACTCGTGGGTTTTGATCTCCTTGGGAACTCCGACCAGCATGGATCTTCTCCGATTGGAAAGTGACAAACGAATCCGCGCCGCCAAGCCTAAGCCAGGGCGGCGCGGAGGAGCAGGGGCCTGCCGGGGCTAATCCGGCCGGGAAAGGGCTAAGGCAGGGTCTTCAGCACCTCGGCGATGGTCCCGAAGATCTGGTCGATATGCCCCTTCTCGACGATCAGCGGCGGCGAGAGGGCGATGATGTCGCCGGTGGTGCGGATCAGCACCCCCTTCTCGTAGCAGTTCAGGAACGCCTCGAAGGCGCGCGCCGTCGGCTTGCCGGGGCGCGGCTCCAGCTCGATCGCCCCGACCAAGCCGAGATTGCGCAGATCGATCACGTTCGGCAGCCCCTTGAGCGAATGCACCGCGTCCTGCCAGTAGCCGGACAGGTCGCGGGCGCGCTCGAACAGACCCTCCTCCTTGTAGATCTCCAGCGTTGCGATGCCGGCGGCGCTCGCGACCGGATGACCGGAATAGGTGTAGCCGTGGAACAGCTCGATCGTGTTGTCGGGCGCGTCCATGAAGGCGTCGTAGATGCCCTTGCGGCAGATCACCGCCCCCATCGGGATCGAGCCGTTGGTCAGGCCCTTGGCGCAGGTGATCATGTCCGGCTTCACGCCGAAATACTCGGTGGCGAAGCTGGCGCCCAGGCGTCCGAAGCCGGTGATCACTTCGTCGAAGATGAGCAGGATGCCGTGCTTGTCGCAGATCTCCCGCAGGCGCTTCAGGTAGCCCTTGGGCGGGACCAGCACGCCGGTCGAGCCCGCCACCGGCTCGACGATCACGGCGGCGATGGTCGAGGCGTCGTGCAGCGTCACGATCCGCTCCAGCTCGTCCGCGAGCTCGGCGCCATGGTTCGGCTCGCCGCGCGTGAAGGCGTTCTTGGCCAGGATGTGCGTGTGCGGAAGGTGATCGACGCCGCTCAGCATGCTGCCGAAGAACTTGCGGTTGGAGACGATGCCGCCGACCGAGATGCCGCCGAAGCCGACCCCATGATAGCCGCGCTCGCGGCCGATCAGCCGCTGCCGCGCGCCTTGGCCCCTGGAGCGGTGATAGGCGATGGCGATCTTCAGGGCCGTGTCGACCGATTCCGATCCGGAATTGGTGAAGAAGACATGGTCGAAGTCGCCGGGCAGCAGCTGGACGATCTTGGACGCCAGCTCGAAGGCGAGCGGATGGCCCATCTGGAAGGCCGGGGCGTAGTCGAGCTTGGCGATCTGCTGCTGGACCGCCTCAACGATCTTCTTGCGACCGTGGCCGGCATTGACGCACCAGAGGCCCGCCGTGGCATCCAGCACCTGGCGGCCCTCGATGGTCGTGTAATGCATGTCCTTGGCGGCGACGAATAGCCGCGGCTTGCCCTTGAATTGCCGGTTGGCGGTGAAGGGCATCCAGAAGGCTTCGAGATTATTGGGGCTGGGCTCGAAAGCGCGCGCGGCCGAGGACATCATCACCTCCTGATAAAGCCGTCCGAAGGGCTGGCCCGGGATCGGCGGAGCCTAGCCATGATCAAGAAAATAGACAACGGCGATTCATAAGAGGCTTGAATCGCCCTGAGGCGCCGGTCCAGGCTGCTGAACTGTTCAACATATTCGACGGACTTAACAGCGATGACCGATCTCGACGTGGGCGGAAAGCTGCGGGCCGTGCGGCAGATGCAGGGAATCTCGCAGCGCGAGCTGGCCAAGCGGGCCGGGGTTTCGAATGCGATCATCTCGCTGATCGAGCAGAACCGCACCAGCCCGTCGGTCGGGCTTCTGAAGAAGGTGCTGGCCGGCGTGCCGATGTCGCTCGGCGACTTCTTCGCGGGCGAGCTGACGCCCCGGCGCCAGGTTTTCTTCGCCGCGGACGAGCTGACCGAGATCGCCGGGCGCGGCGGCCTGTCCTATCGGCAGGTGGGCCGCGACCTCACCGGGCGCGCCCTGCAGATCCTCCACGAGCGCTACGCGCCCGGAGCCGATACCGGTGAAACCTTGCTGCGGCACGACGCCGAGGAAGGCGCGGTGGTGATCCGCGGCAGGCTCGAGGTTACGGTTGGCGATCAGCGGCGGGTGCTGGAGCCGGGTGAGGCCTATTACTTCGATAGCCGGCTGCCGCACCGATTCCGCAACATAGGGGAGGAGGAGTGCGAGGTCGTGTCGGCCTGCACCCCTCCGAGCTTCTAGACCAGATTCGATTACGAGCCCTGCAGGGCGGTCCACTCTTCCATGGACAGCTCGCCGTTGGCGTCCGTATCGGCCGTCTGGAACCGCTGGCTGCCGCCGCTCTTCAGCTCTTCCTCGTCGATCGCGCCGTCGCCGTTCGCGTCGTAGGTGCTGAAGAATTTCTCGCTGTCCGGCGCCTGCCCGCCTTCGGCCTGGCGCTGTGCGATGTGCTGGTCGAGTTCTTCCTTCGTCACCTTGCCGTCGGCATCCGCATCCAGCCGGAACACGGCCTTGGAGCGCCAGGTCTCCATCTCCTGTTGGCTGACCGAGCCGTTCTGGTCGGCGTCGATCCGCTTGAACATCATCTGGTGGCGGTCGCCGCCGGCGCCTTCGGTGGCCGTCGTCCCCGTCCCAGTGCTGCCGGTCGCGGTCTGAGCCGCCGCCGCGCCGGCCAAGCCGACGCCGATCGCGAGCGCCGCCGCCAGGGCGAGCGGGCTCCTCGAAGAGCGGAATGACATGAAATCCTCCGTCGCATGTTGCCAAGGGCGCCGGGCCCGGCTGCTCCGGTCCCGGCTGCAATGCCACGGCAACGGTTCAGGCTTGGTCCGGTTCGCCTGTTACAGAGCACATCGCCCGCGCCCGTTCATAAAGTGCGATGGCAGCGGCGTTCGAGACATTTAGCTGCACGAGGCCGGGACGGGTCGGCATCTTAATCCACCGGTCGCATTGCTCGCGGGTGCGCCGCCTGAGACCGCCGCCCTCCGCGCCGAGCACGACGGCGATGCGGCCGTCGAGATTGGCGGACGCGAGCGGCTCGGCCCCTTCGGCAGCGAGCCCCAGGCACCAGAAACCCGCCTTTTTCAAGGCCTGCAAGGCCTGCGACAGGTTGGCCACGCGCACGAGCGGCACCTGCTCCAGCCCTCCCGAGGCCGCCTTGGCGAGGCTGCCGGTCTCCGGCGGCGAGTGGTGCTGCGTGACGATCACCGCGGCCGCGCCGAATGCCGCGGCCGAGCGCAGGATGGCGCCGACATTGTGCGGATCGGTGACTTGATCCAGCGCAAGCAGGGTCGACTGCGCTTCAGCGCCCGCCAATATGGATTCCAGCTCGGGGGAGGGTAGCGGCAGCGCTTCTGCCGCAATTCCCTGATGGACCGCTTCGGGGCCCACATGCGCGGCGATCTCGTCCCGGCTGGCGCGCTCGATGGCAAGGCGTTCTCCATACCGGGCACGCGCCGCCGCGAGCGGACCTGCGAACTCCCTCTGCGCATCGGCGGTCGCGAGCAGCCGGATCAGCCTCCGCCGGGGGTTGGCCAAGGCCGCCATCACCGCGTGGTGACCATAGATCCAGTAGCGGCCATCCTGGCCCTGCCGCTCCGCAGATCCGGAATGTCGCGGGCGCTCGGCTCGGCCGCGTTCGGGCCGGCTGCGCTCGGGGCGCGACGGGCGGCCGCGCTCGCCCCTGTCGGCGGGGTCGGCATGCGGCTCCCGGAACGGCCTCTTTCCGCTTGGCTTGCGCCTGCTCATGGGGCGTCCTATTATCACGAAAGAAGGGCGAAATTCCGCTGGCGTCCGCCGCAGTCACGGGGCGGGGCGATCGGTGGCGTTTCGGCCTGTGTTTTCGATTGACAGGCGATCTCAAATCCTCATAGTTCGCAACTCCGCTGCGGGAGGGCCGGCAGCGGATCGGGAGGGGTGCCCGAGTGGCTAAAGGGGACGGGCTGTAAACCCGTTGGCGCACGCCTACGTAGGTTCGAATCCTACCCCCTCCACCACAACCCGTCCCGGGGCAGCAGGATGGCGGATCATAGTGCTGGCGCTGCGCGGGTGTAGCTCAATGGCAGAGCTCCAGCCTTCCAAGCTGGCTATGCGGGTTCGATTCCCGTCACCCGCTCCAGCACCTCGGCCCGGCGCCGGCTGGATGGGCATAAGAGGCGGGTTCTAAGCGCGCCAAGAGCGCGCAGGCAAAGATTTTGCCGCCCGGCGCCTGATGGGGCGCGGCGGCGCGTTTGGCAACGGACGGACGAGCGATGGCGAAGGCGAAGTTTGAGCGGACGAAGCCGCACTGCAATGTCGGGACGATCGGCCATGTGGACCATGGCAAGACGACCTTGACGGCGGCGATCACCAAGGTGCTGGCGGAGAAGGGCCAGGCGAGCTTCATGGCCTATGACCAGATCGACAAGGCGCCGGAGGAGAAGGCGCGCGGCATCACGATTTCGACCGCGCATGTGGAGTACGAGACCGACAAGCGGCATTACGCGCATGTCGACTGCCCGGGCCATGCCGACTATGTGAAGAACATGATCACCGGGGCGGCGCAGATGGACGGGGCGATCCTGGTGGTCTCGGCGGCGGACGGTCCGATGCCGCAGACGCGCGAGCACATCCTTCTGGCGCGCCAAGTGGGGGTGCCTTCGCTCGTCGTCTATATGAACAAGGTGGACATGGTGGACGACCCCGAGCTCCTCGACCTGGTGGAGCTGGAGGTGCGCGAGCTTCTGTCCTCCTATGACTTCCCGGGGGACGAGATCCCGGTGATCCGCGGCTCGGCCCTGAACGCGCTGGAGGGGCGGGACGAGGCGACGGGCAAGCAGTCGATCTTCAAGCTGATGGAGGCGGTGGACAGCTACATCCCGCAGCCCGAGCGCCCGAAGGACCGGCCGTTCCTGATGCCGATCGAGGACGTGTTCTCGATCTCGGGCCGCGGCACGGTGGTGACGGGCCGGATCGAGCGCGGGATCGTCAAGGTGGGCGACGAGGTGGAGATCGTGGGCTTGCGTCCGACCACCAAGACGGTGGTGACGGGCGTGGAGATGTTTCGCAAGCTGCTGGATTCCGGCGAGGCGGGCGACAATATCGGCGCGCTCCTGCGCGGCACCAAGCGCGAGGAGGTCGAGCGCGGCCAGGTGCTGGCCAAGCCCGGCTCGATCACCCCGCACACCAAGTTCAAGGCCGAGGCCTACATCCTGACCAAGGAGGAGGGCGGGCGGCAC
>JAREAF010000013.1 GCA_029240475.1 Rhodospirillales bacterium
CCGCTCCATTCGGGCCGATAACGCCAACGATCCCTCCCGGCGGCAGACGGAAGCTCAGATCGTCGATCAGGAGATGATTGACGTAGCCCTTGCGCAGATGCTCGGCCTCGATCACGAGGTCGCCCAGGCGTGCGCCTGGCGGGATGGTGATCTGCGCCTCCTCCGGCGCGCGGTCCGCGCCCTCGCTCAGGAGCCGCTCATAGGCGGTGATGCGCGCCTTGCTCTTGGCCTGCCGCGCGCGGGGGCTCTGCCGGATCCATTCCAGCTCGTGCTGGAGCGTGCGCCGGCGCGCGCTCTCCGCCCGCTCCTCCTGCTCCAGCCGCTTCTCCTTCTGCTCGAGCCAGGAGGAATAGTTCCCCTCCCAGGGGATGCCCTTGCCTCTGTCGAGCTCGAGGATCCAACCCGCGACGTTGTCGAGGAAGTAGCGGTCGTGGGTGACCGCGACCACGGTGCCCTTGTAGTCCTGCAGGAACCGCTCGAGCCAGGCCACCGACTCCGCGTCGAGGTGGTTGGTCGGCTCGTCGAGCAGCAGGAGGTCCGGCTGCTGCAGCAGGAGCCGGCACAGCGCGACGCGGCGCCGCTCGCCGCCCGAGAGGGTGTCGACCTCGGCTTCGGGCGGCGGGCAGCGCAGCGCGTCCATCGCGATCTCGATGGTGCGGTCGAGCTCCCACAGATTCTGCGCGTCGATCTTCTCCTGCAGCTCCGCCTGCTCGGCCAGGAGCGCGTCCATCTCCTCGGCCGACAGCTCGTCGGCGAAGCGCGCGCTGACCGCGTTGAACTTGTCGAGCAGCGCCTTCTTGTCGGCGAGCCCGTCCATGATGTTGCCGAGCACGTCCTTGCCGGGATCCAGCGCCGGCTCCTGCGGCAGGAAGCCGACCGAGGCGCCTTCGGCCGCCCAGGCCTCGCCGGCGAAATCGTTGTCGTGCCCCGCCATGACGCGCAGCAGCGTCGATTTGCCGGAGCCGTTGAGGCCGAGCACCCCGATCTTCGCGCCGGGCAGGAAGCTGAGCCAGATATTCTCCAGGACCTTCCGGCCGCCCGGATAGATCTTGGTCAGGCCCTTCATGACATAGATGTATTGATACGCGGCCATTCGGATCGCTCTTCGAGCTGGAGGAGACGCTGCTCTGTCGGGAACGCCGGAACCAGGCGTCCGGCGGCGCCGCGCCTTGTATCCCGGCGAGCCGGTCCGTGCAACCTTGGCGGCAGATCAGGGCCTGAGCGCCGCCTCGACGACCGCGCCGACGAGATCGACCGCGCTCAAGGCCTCCTTCAGGCGCGTGCGGACGGGCCGGGACAGGCGCTTGACCTCGATCTTCGAGCTTGGCGCCTGGCCGGCGGCGATGTCGGCGAGCTGCTGCTCCAGCACCAGCTCGAGCATGAGCCCGTGCGCGGCGATCAGCTGCTCGGCGTCCGCGGCGACGATCCCCTCTTTTTCCGCCACCCGCCGGAGGCGTGCGGGCGTCGAGGTTTCCGCCACGCCATGCTTCAGCGCGAGGACCCGCGCGCCGGCGGTGATCGGCAGCAACCCGCCGCGCTTCAGGTCGAGACGACCGTTCTCGGTCCGGAACCCGCCGAAGAAGCTGCGCGCGCTGCCGATCGCCTCATGCGTGCGGGCCAGCGCCGGCAGGAAGGCCGGCACCCGGGCCGCTTCCAGGGCGGCCCGGCGCAGCTCCTCCGCCAAGTCCGCCTCGCCCGTCGCCGGTTGGAAGTCGTAGAAGATGTCGACGCTAAGCAGGGCTTCCGGCTGCGGGTTCGTGGCCCAGCCCTGCACCCTCCTGCGCCACTCCTCCAGCCCCCCGCGCCAGCCGGGCTTGGAGGCCATCACGCCGCCCTTGCAATAGGGGATGCCGGCGCCGTCGAGGATGTCCGAGGCGCGGCGGCCGAGCGAGGCGAACCACCCGTCCAGCTCCTCGCCGCCGCCATGCACGATCGCGTTGTCCTGGTCGGCCGCGAGCAGGCTTTCGCCCCGGCCGGCCGAGCCAAGCACGAGGAAGGCATAGGGCGCCGGCGGCGGGCCCTCGCCCGCTTCCAGGAGTCCGCGTTCCGCGAGCGCGGCGGCACGGCCGGTGATGTCGCGCACCACGCCGCTGATCACCGCCGCGGCCCCGCGCGCATCCACCCCCTCTTCGCGCAGGGCGCGCGCAAGCTCCGCGAGCGATCGATGCGCTTTCGCCAGATCTTCCGGCGATTGCGCGGCCTCGACCGCATCGCCCAGCGCGAGCGCCCGTCCCGCACGCTGGCGCAACAGCGCCCGCGCCGTCACCACGCCCACCAGCTTCCCGCCGCCATCGACCACGCCGAGATGCCGCACGCCCAGCCGCTCCATGCGCCCGAGCGCCACATAGACGTGGCGGTCGGCCGGAACGCTCGCCAGCGGCTTGGACATGCGCCGCGACACCGGCTGGCCGAGAGCCGCGCCGCCCGCTTCGGCGACGGCATCGATGATGTCTTTTTCCGTCACGATTCCGAGCGGCGCGCCCCCCGCATCCACGACGATCACCGAGCTGACCGATCGGTTGCGCATCAGCCGGCTAACATCCGCAAGCGTCGCGTCGGGACCCGAGGTCACGGGTGGCGCGGTCATCACCTCCGAGATGGCGTGTCTGTAGGGGAAGCTGTCGAGCCGCTCCAGCCCTTGCGTGTTCATGTCCTTGCCCCCCTCGGTCGCCGCCCCGCCCCTACCAGCCCGCCTGGCTCTGCGCCCGGCGCAGATGCACCGCGCGCGCGGCGAGCGCTTCGGCATCGCCCAGCGTGCGCGCACCGGCCCGCTCCAGCAATGGCAGCAGGCGCGCGAACACCTCGGCCGCCGTCAGCGCATCCCCCAGCGCGGTGTGACGCCCCACCGGAGAGACCCCAAGCTCGGCGGCGACCGTCTCCAGATTGAGATCGGCAAGGCCCGGCAGCAGCACGGCCGCAAGCTGCGCGGTGTCGATGCAGACCGGGTCGCGCCAGGCAAGGCCGCAGCGCTCCGCCTCCCGCCGCAAGATGGCGCGGTCGAAGCCGATGGAATGACCGATCATCACCGCGCCCTCGAGCAGCGGACCCAGCTCCGCAAGGACTTCCGCGATCGCGGGCGCGCCCCGCACCATGACGTCGGCGATGCCATGGATGGCGGTCGAGCGCGCGGGGATCGGGCGGCCGGGATCAACCAGGCGGTCCAGCGCGTCCGCGCCGAAGATCCGGCCGCCATGCATGGGCACCGCCGCGAGCGAGACCACCCGGTCGCGCGCGGCGTCGAGACCGGTGGTCTCGGTATCCAGGGAGACCGCGGGCAAGACCGCGAGGGGCGTATCGGGCGTCAGCGGCGCACGCGGCGGCGGCCGTTCGTGCAGGCGGAGGTCCTGCTCCAGGGTGCCGCCCCTGCCCAGCTCCCAGGCCGGGCAGGTGACGACCGCCCCGCCATCCTCCAAACAGGTCAGGGTGGCGGACATCTCGCCGCCCGCCACGTCCCTGAGCTCGGCTGCGAGCGGCCGGCCGGCGCGGCGCGCGGCCTCCAGCGCGGCCGCGAAGCTGTCTCGCTCCAGCGCATCGAATATGGAGGTGCCGAGGCCAACCCGGCCCGCGAAGGCCGCCTTGGCCGCTCCGTTGACGAGGCTGACGAGCCCGGTCGGCGTCACCACCAGCACGGCCTCGGGGAGCGCCGCCAGGATGTGGGCGAGCCGCAGATCGGGCTGCTCCGCCTTGGCCTTCCAGCGCCCGATCGCCTCGCCGATCGCGGCGGCGAGGGAAGCGGCTTCGTCCTCGCCTTCGCGGCCCTGCAGCGCCGGCCGGGTGACGGCACCGCCCAGCATGAGCTGGCGGCGCAGGCGGCCGAGCTCGGACCAGTGATGGTCCAGCAGTGTCGCCGCGCCCCAGACTCCCCCCGCAACGGCCCCAACCGCGGCGAGGAAGCCGAGCTCGGCCGCGCCGATTCCGTTCCGGAAGGTCGGCGGAGCGGCCAGGCCGAGCAGCGCGAGCCCGATCGCGCCCAGGCAGGCCATGGCCAGGAGAGCGCGGAGCCAGCGGCGGGTCCGCCGCGGCTCAGGGGGAGCGCCGGCCATCGAGGAGGGACGCCGCGACCGCCCCCGGATTGACCCGCCGCCCGAAGCGCTCGGCGAAGGTCAGCATCCCGAAGCGGATGTGGTTGAAGATCATCAGCCGGTCATGGCCGCGCAGGCTGGGATGAATCGGCAGCAGGTCGAAGATGGCGCGTCCGGACACTCCGGCGATCTCGTCGGTGCGGGCGGGCGAGGCCAGCTGCGCCCGGCCCACCCTTTGCCGCAGGGCTTCGCTGCGATCGTGCCAGTCGCGGCGATGGGCGGGCATCGGGTGAGAATTCAGGATTTGCTCATAGAGGACGTGCAATGCCTCTGCGAGCTCCAGGGACCGGCCCGCGGCATGGCTGCGCAGCCGGCCCTCCGCCAGGACCGCCATGTCGGCCAGGACCAGGGCGAAGGCTTCCCATCGGCAGCGCTCGAGCGCCTCGTTGAAGGCGGCCTCGCCGAACAGCTTCTGCCACTGCAGCCCCGCCCGGGCGCGGCAATATTCGATGGTCGACTTCTGGGCGAGAAAAGCCGCCTCTCCGGTCAGGAATTCCGCAAGGTCATTGCGCGAAACGGCCGGTTCGGGTCCTCGAAATAACTTCCACAGCTTGTCGAGCAAACCGGATTATCCCTGTGCGGATCAAGGTCTTACCGGATTAGCCCATATTGTTCGTCTCGAAAAGCCATGGTATCACAATCGTTGAGTTCCTGCGGCCGGGAACACCAGCAGTAAAGCTGGGACCGGCGCCTCGCACAGGGGTCGCCGCTTGCCGCCTGGAACCGGGATGAGGCTCGCGTTGCAGGCTCGGTGGACCCGAGCTTGCGGGTTCCTTGCACCATGGGGAGACGTCTGCATGTCACAGCAATCGCTAACGCCGGAGAGGGCGCGGCAGCATTGGGCGGACACGTACCGCCTGATGTGGATCGTGCTCGCGATCTGGTTCTTCTTCGGTTTCGTCATTCACCTCTTCGCCCGCCAGCTGAACGAGATTGTGATCTTCGGATTCCCGCTCGGCTTCTACATGGCGGCACAGGGCTCGCTGATCGCCTTCGTCGTGCTGATCTTCTGGTATGCCGCTCGGCAGAACCGGATCGACGAAGATTACGGCGTCGCCGAAGACCAATAAGCCCCGGGCAAGGAGGAATTTCCCATGAAAAACGGCGCCAAAGGCGACTTCATCGACAATCTCGGCAAGATCTACGGGATCTATACCGGCGGCTTCATCGGCTTCGTGCTCCTGCTGTGGCTGCTGAGCTCGGTCGGCGTGCCCGACAAGATCATCGGCTATCTCTTCGTGTTCCTGACGATCGCGGTTTACGCGGTCATCGGGATCGTCTCGCGGACCGCGCAGATCTCCGAATACTACGTCGCAGGCCGGCGGGTCCCGGCCTTCTACAACGGCATGGCGACGGGCTCGGACTGGATGAGCGCGGCCTCCTTCATCGGCATGGCGGGCACCCTCTACGCCCTGGGCTATGATGGCCTCGCCTTCGTGCTCGGCTGGACCGGCGGCTATGTGCTGGTCGCGGTGCTGCTCGCCCCGTACCTGCGCAAGTTCGGCCAGTTCACGGTGCCGGACTTCCTCGGCGCCCGCTATGGCGGCAACCTCGCCCGGTTCATCGGCATCCTGGTGCTGCTCGCAGCCTCCTTCACCTATGTGGTGGCGCAGGTCTATGGCGTCGGCATCATCGCCTCGCGCTTCCTTGGCATCTCGTTCGAGATCGCCGTCTTCGTCGGCCTCCTCGGCATCCTGGTTTGCTCGATGCTGGGCGGGATGCGGGCGGTCACCTGGACCCAGGTCGCGCAATACATCATCCTGATCATCGCCTACCTGGTTCCGGTGGTGCTGCTCTCAGCCGACCGCACCGGCGTGCCGATCCCGCAGCTGATGTACGGGCAGGTGCTGCAGCAGATCACCGATCTCGAAGCGCAGCTCGGCGTGGCGAAGAACCATGTCGCTCCGTTCGTGGGCGCCACGGGCGCCTACGACACGACGGCGCTGCTGAACTTCTTCGCGCTGACCTTCTGCCTGATGGTGGGCACGGCCGCGCTGCCGCACATCCTCATGCGCTACTTCACGACCCCGTCGGTCCGCGAAGCCCGCAAGTCGGTGGGATGGAGCCTCTTCTTCATCTTCCTGCTCTACTTCACCGCGCCCTCCTACGCGGCTTTCGCCAAGCTGGAGGTCTATCAGAACGTCATCGGTCAGCAGATCACCGATCTGCCGGCCTGGGTGACGTTGTGGGGCCGCGCGGGGATCGACCTGGTCGGCGCCTGCGATGCGGTGAATGCCGCCGAAGTCTACAAGATGTGCGCGGGCGTGACCGGCAACGCCGACGGGGTGCTGCAGCTGGCGGAGTTCAAGATCAACAACGACGCCATCGTGCTCGCCACGCCGGAGATCGCCGGCCTGCCCTATGTGGTCTCCGGGCTGGTCGCGGCCGGCGGCCTCGCCGCGGCGCTCTCGACCGCGGACGGGCTCCTGCTGGCTATCGCCAACGCGCTCAGCCACGACGTCTACTACCGCATGCTCGATCCGCATGCCAACACGAAGCGGCGCCTAGTCGTCGCGCGCGTGCTTCTGGTAGTCGTGGCCATCATCGCGGCCTATGTGGCGAGCACCAAGCCTGCCGGCATCCTCGCGATGGTCGCCTGGGCCTTCTCCATCGCCGCATCGGGCCTGTTCCCGGCGCTGGTCATGGGAATCTGGTCCAAGCGCACCACTTCGGTCGGGGCGTGCCTGGGCATGCTCGCCGGGTTCGGCACCTGCCTCTTCTACTTGGTGATGACCCAGTTCTATCCGGCTGAGTTCATCTCCATGTTCAAGTCGGCGGACATCGTCCAGCAGCTGCAGGCGCTGATGGCCAAGGTTGCCGAGGCGCAGGCGGCGGTTGCGGCGGCCGGCGGCGAAGCCGCACCGACCGAGCTCAAGACCGCGGCGGCTGCGGCGACGGCGGATCTGACCAAGTTCCAGACCGCCAACGCCCACTGGTGGGGCATCAAGAACGTGTCCTGCGGCCTGTTCGGCATCCCGGTCGCCTTCATCGTCACCTGGGTGGTGTCGCGTCTGACCCCGGCGCCGTCCCAGGAGATGCAGGACTTCATCGACAGCATCCGCATCCCGCGCGGCGTGGTGCTCGAGACCCGGGGCTCGGCCGCCGTCGAATAGCGGCGTCCGGCTTCGACTGCGTCAATGGGCAGGGCTCCCGGACCTCCGGGGCCCTGCCCTCTTCTTTCCCGCTAGAAGAGAACGATGTCCGGCAATCCCTTCTGGCAGCAATGGTATTTCCAGCTGCCGAATTACGCGCTGGCGCTGCTGGCCTATACGCTGATCGGCCGATTCCTGCTCTCGCTCATTCTGCCGCCCGACACCCGCAACTACATCCAGCGCTTTTTCGTGCGGCTGACCGAGCCGGTGCTGCGGGTCGTCCGGCTGATCACGCCCGAACTCGTGCCGCAGCCGCTGCTGCCGCTCGTCGGGTTCGTCTGGCTCGAGCTGCTGCGCGTGGCGTTGTTCATCCTGATCCAGCCGACGGCTTGACCGAAGCGGCCGATTTTGCGCCGCTCGACGCCACCAAAGCCGCGCTACCATGTTGATTCTTCGGGCGGGCCCGGCAAGATTCCACGCCATGGAGCGGATCGACCGCATTCGCCAGTTCGCGGAGCTATCGGTGCGGCGCGCTTGCGGGTTCGCCACGCTGGCGATCGTCACCTTGATGGTCGGCCTCTCGGCGGACCCGATCGTAGCGCTGAAGGCCGGCGCGGTGTCCTCGACCCTGCTCGGCGTCGTGCTGTTCTTCAAGTCCGTCCGCTCGCAGCAGACCGACTATCGCCGGACCGAGCTGTGGATCCTGCTCGACCGCCGGCATGACCTGCCGGAGGCGCATGCGCCAAGGGTGATCGGCGGAGTGCTGCGCGAGGTCTATCTCCGTTACGCGGAACTGGCGGCCTGGGTGGCCTTCCTTTTCTGGGTGCTGGTGCTCGCCGCCTGGCTGTTCGACGTCTGACCGGCAGGCGGATGTTCGAGACCTTCCGCGCGCTCGACCTGGACAGCGGCCAAACCACGATCCATGCCCGGATGGGCGGCGCCGGCCCGCCGCTCCTGCTCCTGCATGGCCATCCGCAGACGCATGCGATGTGGCACAAGGTTGCGCCCGAGCTGGCCCGGCACTTCACCGTGGTCGCCGCCGACCTGCGCGGCTATGGCGACAGCGGCAAACCGCCAACAACGCCCGAGCACGAGCCCTACTCCAAGCGCGCCATGGCCCGCGACATGGTCGCCGTCATGCGCGCGCTCGGCTTCGAGCGGTTCGCGGTCGCCGGCCATGACCGCGGCGGGCGGGTCGGGTACCGCATGGCCCTGGATCATCCCGAGCGCGTCGAGAAGCTGGCCGTGCTCGACATCGTCCCCACCGGGGAGATGTACCGGCGCGCCGATATGAGCTTCGGCATGGGCTACTGGCACTGGTTCTTCCTGCCGCAGCCCTACGACTTCCCGGAGCGGTTGATCGGCGCCGATCCGGACCATTTCTACCTGGAGCGGCAAGGCGCGCTCAGCATCTCGGGTCTGTTCGCGCCCGAGGCGCTGGCCGAGTACCGGCGCTGCTGGCGCGATCCCGCCACCATCCATGCCATGTGCGAGGATTATCGGGCGGGCGCGAGCATCGACTTTCGCCTGGATGAAGCCGACCGCCAAGGTGGGCGGCGCATCCGCTGCCCGCTGCTGGCGCTGTGGGGCGCACGCGGCAAGATGGGTGAGTGGTACGATGTGCTGGCGGTCTGGCGCGATTGGGCCGACGAAGTTCTGGGCCACCCGATCGATTGCGGCCATTACATTCCCGAGGAGGCCCCCGCCGAGACCGCCCGCGCGCTGCTCCGATTCTTCAAAGGCTGAAAAAAGCGGGCGCCGCGCGATCGCAGCGCCCGGAGGCGGGAGCCCATACCCCGCTAGAGCTCGAGCTCGATGCCCGCGACCTGGTTGGAGCCGACATGCTGCACCTGCAGCTTCAGGCGGCTGGAGTTGGGATCGACGCCCTTCGGCAGCTTGAAATAGACGAAGGCGCCGTGTTCCGCGCCCGGCGTGACGATCTTGGCCTCGTCCAGCTCCTTGGACTGATAGTCGGCGGTGCGCTCCTTGTTCGCCTCCTGCGCCGAGGCGTAGGAGAAGATGCCGAAGCCGAGGAGGGCGTACGCCATCGCATTGTCCTCGACCGCCTCGGCGACCACGATGGCGGGCACCGGCCGGTGGACCTGCCCAGTCGCATCCACCAGCTGGACCGTGTCGCGCTGGATGAGGATGTTCCCCGAGGTTCCGTTCCGCACCAGGACCTGCACCGGGACGATCCCCTCCTCCGTCAAATCTTCGTCGAAGGCGCCGACGGTCTCCTCCTTCGTCTCGAAGGCCTCCGCGGCGACGCTCACGCCGTCCGCGGTCACGGTGTGGCCGCCCGATTCGGCGGCCTGGTAGTTGACCGGCTTGTGCTTGTAGGACGCGCAACCCGACAGGACGGCGGCGATAAGACCGGCCGACAGCAATGCTGGCCAATTCATGGGACCCCCCGATATAAGTACAGAGGCTCCGACTGTGTTTCCTGACCCGGGAAGAGCATAGCGAAACGGAATGCCAATACTGCGGCAGCGCGTGAGATGACTTCAGCGAGCCTCGCCTCTTCCCTTCCGAGCCGCCGGATAACGCCGCTCCATTGGGCCGTTGCGCTCGCCCTCGCGGTCGCGCTCGCCCTCGCCCTGCTGGCCATGGGGCGCCTGCCCTGGTGCGCCTGCGGCACCGTCAAGCTGTGGCATGGGGTGGTCCTGAGCTCCGAGAACTCCCAGCACCTCACCGACTGGTACACGCCCTCGCACATCGTGCACGGATTCCTATTCTATGCCGGGTTTTGGCTGATCGGCCGCAACTGGCCGGTCGCCATTCGCTTCCTGCTGGCCCTGACGGTGGAGGCGGCGTGGGAGGTGTTCGAGAATACCGACTTCATCATCAACCGCTATCGCGAGGACACCGCCGCCCTCGATTATTACGGCGACAGCGTGGTGAATTCGCTGGGCGACTATGTCGCCGCCGCAATCGGTTTCCTGCTTGCCGCCCGGCTGCCGGTCTGGACATCGGTCGCGGCGGTGATTCTGCTGGAAGCTGTCCCGGGCGTGATGATCCGCGATAACCTGACGCTCAATATCATCATGCTGCTGCACCCGGTGGAGGCGATCCGGGAGTGGCAGCTCATGGGCATGCAGCCGCCGGGGGGCTAGGCCTGTTCTCCCCCGCCGCCCGCCCGGTCCATACTCGGCGGATATTCTCTTCATGAGCGGAAGGACGCGCCATGCATCGCAGCCGTTTGGCCGGTTTCATCATCGACTGCCGTACCGATGACCTCCAGAGCGCGGTGGACTTCTGGAGCCGCGCGCTCGGCCTGCCCCGGAAGGCCCAGCAGGATGCCAACCAGCCGAACTACGTCACGCTGGATGCCGACTCGCGGGACCTCTACATGGAGGTGCAGAAGGTCGATCACGAAAGCCGCGTGCATCTCGACATCGAATCCACCGACATCCAGGCGGAGGTGGCGCGGCTGGAGAGGCTGGGGGCACGCCGCGTGGCGAACATCCGCACCTGGGTGGTGATGGAGGCGCCGACGGGCCAGCGCTTCTGCGTCGTGCGCGGCAACCGCGAGCGCGTGGCGGCCGTCGGCAACCGCTGGGACGGCGAGGACCGGGCGAACCAGGCCGCGCCGGCCATCGATGTGCCGCCGGGAACGATCGGTACGGCGACGCTGACGGTCGCGGCCGAGCACCTGGCCAGCCGCATCAAGGACGTGATGCTGCCCCCGGTGCTGGCGACCCCGGTCATGATCATGCTGATGGAGAACGCCGCCCTCAACGCGCTCAGGCCTTATTTCAAGCCCGGGGAAACCGCCGTCGGCACGCATGTCGATGTGCGGCACCTGGCGGCCACCCCGCCGGGCCGCACCGTCACCGCCAAGGCGACCGTGACGGGGACGGCGGGGCGGCGGGTCTCCTTCACCGTCGAGGCCCATGACGGGGAGCGCCTGATCGGCACGGGCGCTCATGAGCGGAGCCTTGTGGATCTGGAGCGGATCGCAAAGGGCTGAGCGGGCCGCCCGGTTCCCATGGCGGCCCGGGCACCCCATCTGTTGCTGACCCCCGCAGCTTCCCAAGAGGGCTCATGCTCGACCGCATCCTTTCCCTGCTCAACGCCTCGGCCAAGGCCGAAGCGCCGCGACGGCACGACCGGCTGCATCTGGCGGCGGCGACGCTGCTGGTCGAGGCGGCCCGCATGGACGAGAGCGCCGATGCGGCCGAGCGCCGCCGCATGGCGGAGTTGCTGTCCAAGCGCTTCTCCCTCGCGGCCGAGGAGACCGACGCGCTCATCGAGGAGGCCGAGGAGGAGGCGGACCGGTCGAGCCAGCTCTTCGCCTTCACGCGCGAGATCAAGGACGCGTTCGACTACGACGAGCGCGTCGAGCTGATGGAGATGCTGTGGGACGTCGCCTATGCCGACGCCGAGGTCCATCACATGGAGTCCAGCCTGATGCGGCGCCTCGCCGGCCTCTTGCATGTCGAGGATCGCGACAGCGGCGAAGCGCGCAAGCGCGTGCTGGCGCGGCGCGGCTGACCAGAGCGCGCGCTCCGCTTGCCGGATTCCGGCTCACGCCCCACGCGGCGACTTCTTGGATTGATGGCCGCGAGGTCGCGCTAGATTTTTCATTATTTAACAATTCGGAACGGCGAGCCGCTGACGAGCGTCAAGAGAGGAGTTGGTCGTTCCCGCGGGTGGTCCGTTGGCCGGTTTCAAACCCCGCAAGCGCGTCCTGGTGGTCGAGGACGAGGCGCTCATCGCGTGGCTCCTCAGGGAGCTTTTGGAAAGCCGCGGTTATGAGGTGGTCGGACTTGCCTCGACCGAGAGCGCCGCGGTCGAGCTCTGCCGCCGCAACCGTCCCGAGGTCGCGGTCGTCGACGTGAAGCTGAAACAGGGCGACGGGATCGCCGCCGCGCGCGAGATGGCGCGGGACGGGGTCAGCGTGCTGTTCGTGACCGGGCATGGCGCGCCCCAGGTGGCGGAGAGCGGGCTGGCCACGGGGGTCGTCGAGAAGCCGTTTCGGGCCGAGAGCATCGCCGGAGCCGTCGAGGCCGTGAGCCATCTGACGCAGACGGGCGAGGTGCCGAGCTGGGCGCCCCCCGAGGTCAGGTTCGTCAGGCCGCAATGATGACGGCCCGGTGAGGTCAGCGGACCCTGGCTCCGGCATCTGGCTGGGGCCACCGAGCCCATCTGCCACTTGCCAAGCACCCGGGAGCTTCTTCAGTCCGTGATCAAGCGCCTATCCGAATGGCGGAGGCGCGGCACGTTCCCGATGCGATAATCTTGCGCCCGAGGGGACTTTCCGGCTGGGAGATTTGGCTTGGAACGCCGTCTCTGCGCCATCCTCGCCGCCGACGTGGTCGGCTACAGCCGGCTCATGGAGCTGGACGAGGCAGGGACGCTCGCCGAGCTGAAGCGGCGGCGCAGGGAGATCCTCGAGCCGCTGGTCGCCGAGCATCGCGGCCGCGTCGTCAAGGTGATGGGCGACGGCGTGCTGATCGAATTCGGCAGCGCCGTCCATGCGGTCGCTTGCGCGATCGCGCTTCAGAAGGGCATGGCGGAGGCCAATGCAGGCGCGCCGGACGGCCCCGGGATCGTGCTCCGGATCGGCGTCAATCTCTGCGACGCCATCGTGGAGGGGGCGGACCTTTACGGCGAAGGGGTCAATGTCGCGGCGCGCCTGCAGGCGCTGACCGAGCCGGGGGGAATCCTCGTCTCCGGTACCGCCTACGACCACGTCCGCAACAAGGTCGAGGCCGCGTTCGAGGAGCTCGGGCCGCAGAGCCTGAAGAATCTGCGCGACCCGGTGCGGGTCTACCGGGTGGCGGGCGGCCCGCCGGCTCCCGCGCCAAGGCGCGCAGCCGATCCGAGCCAGGAGAAGCCCTCGATAGCCGTTCTTCCCTTCGCCAATCTGAGCGGCGATCCGGAGCAGGCCTATTTCAGCGACGGCATCACCGAGGACATCGTCACCGGCCTGTCGCACTTTCGCCAGCTGTTCGTGGTCTCGCGCAACTCGTCCTTCCAATATCGCGACAAGCAGGCCGACCTGCGGCGCGTGGCGGACGCGCTTGGCGTCCGCTTCATCGTCGAGGGCAGCGTCCGCAGATCCGGCAATACCTTGCGGGTGACGGCGCAGCTCATCGACGCCGCGACCGGCAGCCATCTCTGGGCGCAACGCTTCGATCGCGAGCTCACCGACATCTTCGCCTTGCAGGACGAGATCACGCGGACCATCGTCGCCAGCCTCGCGGGCCAGGTCGAGGAGGCGGACCGCCGCCGCGCGCTGCGCAAGAGCGGAAGCGACCTCACCGCCTACGACCTGCTCTTGCGCGGCAAGCACCGGCTCGAGAAGGGCTCGATGGAGGACGTCCTGGCCGCGCGCGGGATCTTCGAGCGCGTCCTGGAGATCGATCCGGACTATGCCCCCGGCTATGTCGAGCTGGCAGAGACCTATTTCTATGAGGCGATCTCGGACTGGTCGAGCGCGCCCGAAGCCGCCGTCGAGAAGCTGTTCGAGCTGGGGCACGAGGCGGCGCGCCTCGACCCCCAGGACAGCCGCGCGCGTCTCTGCCTGGCCTTCGGCTATCTGCGCATCAAGGGCAATCTGGAAGCGGCCAAGGCGCAGGTCGAGGAGGCGATCGCGCTCAATCCCAACGATCTCGACAATTACTGCCTCAAGGGGTTCCTCTCCACCTATATGGGCGAGCTCGAAGATGTGCTGTGGTGCACGAGCGAAGCGATCCGCCGCGCGCCCAACATGCCGGAGAAATGCCTGCACAGCCGCGTGATGGCCGAATATCTGCTGGGCCGCTACGCCGACGCGATCGCCACCTTCGCCCGGATGTCGCGGCCGCCGATCGAGCTGATCGGCTGGGTCGCCGCCTGCTACGCCGAGCTGGGCCGCGAGGAGGAGGCCCGAGCGGCGGCGCAGCAGTTCCGCGACCGCGCCCGCACCGAGAAGCCGGGGCTTGCGACCGGCGATCCCGTCGCCTGGACGGCCTATTGGGCGAGGCGGTTCCCGGCGCGGGATCGCGCCAGCGTGGAGCGCCTGTTGGAAGGGCTGCGCAAGGCGGGCTTTCCGGTGTGACCGCGACCGATCCCCCGCCTCACCGCCATGCCGTCAAAGCATAGCGCCGGACTGGTCGTGCATCGACGCGGCGAGAAGGGCCTCGAGGTGCTCCTCGTCCATCCGGGCGGGCCGTACTGGGCGAAGAAGGACCGGGGCGCGTGGTCGATCCCCAAGGGCGAGTTTGACCCGATCGAGGAGACCGATGCCCTCCTGGTCGCGCGGCGCGAGTTCGAGGAAGAGACGGGCCAGCCGATCGCGGGCGACTTCGTCCCGCTGAAGGAGATCCGCCAGGCGGGAGGGAAGATCGTGCGGGCCTGGGCGGTCGCGGGCGACCTCGACGTCTCGCTTGTGAAGAGCAATAGCTTCACCATGGAATGGCCGCCACGGTCGGGCAATCTCCGCAGCTTCCCGGAGGTGGACCGGGCGGAGTGGTTCCCCGTCGCCGAAGCGAAGGAGCGCATCCTCCAGGGCCAGAGGCCCTTGCTGGAGCAGCTTGAAGCGTTGCTGGGCGACGGCTAGCGCCGGCGCGGCTCCCGATCATGAAGCTCTTGCCTAGCCCGCAGCGAGTGTGGCTTCTCTGCCTTGATCTTAGGGAGAGCCCTCATGCCCGATCCAACCTTGTGGGGTTTGTTCGTCGTCGCCTCGGTGGTGCTGCTGCTGACGCCCGGCCCGGCGGTGCTTTACATCGTCGCGCGCTCAGTCCAGCAGGGGCGGGCGGCGGGGCTGGCATCCGTGCTGGGCATCCATCTCGGCACGATCGTC
Source organism: Rhodospirillales bacterium (assembly GCA_029240475.1). Classification (GTDB taxonomy): domain Bacteria; phylum Pseudomonadota; class Alphaproteobacteria; order JAREAF01; family JAREAF01; genus JAREAF01. The sequence continues at coordinate 14,964 of JAREAF010000013.1, forward strand.
CATATCGCCGCGGCGGCGGTCGGGCTCTCGGCCCTGATCGTCTCCTCCGCGCTCGCCTTCGCGGTCGTGAAATATCTCGGCGCGGCCTATCTGATCTGGATCGGCATCCGCACGCTCATGACGCGCGAGCCGGATGCCGAGGCGCCGGCGCCCCCGCCCGAGCGGCTCGGCCGCGTATTTCGCGACGGGTTCGTGGTCAATCTGCTGAACCCGAAGACAGCGATCTTCTTCCTCGCCTTCCTGCCGCAATTCGTCGATCCCGATGAGGGCGCGGTGCATTGGCAGATCCTGCTGCTCGGCCTCACCTTCATGGGGCTCGGCATCCTCAGCGACGGGATGTTCGCGCTCGCGGCCGGGACAGCCGGCGAGTTCCTCCGCCGCAGCCGGCGATTCTCGAGAATCCAGCGCTGGTTCGCGGGGACGTCCTTCATCGGGCTCGGTCTGGTCGCGGCGCTGGCGGGGCGGAAGTAATCCCAGCGCCGCCGCGTGCCGATCACAGGTCCATCGGAAGGCGCGGACCGCAACCAATGGCTGATTGCCGGAGATTCGCCGCCGGACTATCGTCCTTCAACCGCGGCCGTCATGGGCTTCGGGCCGCCTCGATGCAGGGGAAAGCCGTATGTCGCAACCCTTTAAGAGCGTCGGTCACTTGGCGATGGTCGTCGGCACCTTCTGCGCAATCGGCGGGCCGCTGTCCGGTTGCCTGTCAAAGGAGCCGGTCCTTATGAACAAATGCTCCTGCGCCTGCCGGCAGGAGTCGGCCGACGAAGTCGTCATCGCCAACAAGGATTTCTTCTCGGTCGCCTCCTGCGGCTCCTTCGAGGGGGCGCAATGCAACGTGAAGGTGACCACGAGCGAAGGAACGCGCACCGTGTCCGGAAAATGGGAGGGCTGCATGCATCGCGGCAAGGCCTGGGTGCGGACCTTGGCGCTGCCGGACGAGGTGCCGACCCTTACGGTCGATCCGGGCGACATTGTCCCGCCGCCGCCGAGCCAGTGAACTCCGCCGCTGCCCAGGGCATGGCTGGCAGGTGCGCCGCCAGGGTCCCGTGAAGCCGTCGGCCGGCTGTAGCCGGTCACCCGCAGGAGCCGGTCGACGGCTCCTGCAGCCAGATCCTCCTGCAGGGTATGGTGGTGACCTTCAGTCCGAGGGAGTTCGGCGCGTCCTGAAAGGGGCCCCCAGAGCGCAGTCGACCGTAAAACCGCACCAAGCTGCACGGTCGAGATGATGCGGCGGAACTTACTGATCGGCGGTCATTCCGAAGCTTCGGGAACAAGGCGCG
>JAREAF010000246.1 GCA_029240475.1 Rhodospirillales bacterium
TCGGCGAGTTCCTTCAAGGTGGCCGCGGCGCGCTCGATCCGGGTGCTGTCCGTCACGCGCCCGTCCTGCATCGGCACGTTGAGATCGACGCGCACCAGCACGCGCCGCCCCTGCGGCCGGAGCTGGTCGAGCGTGGCGAAGTCAGGCATGGACGGACACCCCTCGTGATCAGCGCGCCCCTGTTAACAGCGCGAGGGCGCGCTGGCAATGCGGCGCGCGGGATGGACAAGCGAAAAGGCCGCCCGACTCTGCCGGACGGCCCTTCCCTTGTGCGTGCTTTGCGAGGAGCGTTAGTCCCAGATTGGATCGCCGAGGTTGAAATCGTCCTCGTCGGTCAGACCGCCCGCGGCCGCGCCGGCGGCGCCGCCCAGGATCGCTCCGGTGAGCGGATTGCCGCCCGTGACCGTGCTGACGGCAGCACCGCCGGCCGCACCTATTCCGGCGCCGCTCAGGGTCCGATCGGTCCTTGAGCTGCCGCAGGCTGCGACCATGGATGCCACGGTCAGGGCGATCACAAGATTCGTAAAGGTTCGCATCTTGTTCCTCCCAAACTGACAAACTTCTGCCGTACCAACGCCAATGGACCTAATGCGTTCGGAGGCCGGGTCCTGCGGGACCCACGACCCCCCCGCTGCCCTTGCGGAGGCTCCGCAAAAGCCTGAGATGGTCTGGCCCCGCGAGACCGGGGCTGCATCATGAAAAGCTGGATAGTCTGGACAGGCTTGGCCGGCCTCGATCCGGTCGCCACCATCGGCGGCGCGGTATGAGCGCCAGTCCCGTCATCGAAGCGCGCGGCACCGGCCCCTCCGGGTCTGGCAAATCGTCCCTGCTCTATCGCTTGGGCCTGATCGACGTCCCAACTTCCGGCGAGGTGCTGATCGAGGGGGATGCAACCGGCCGGCTCCGCTCCGAGCAGCGCGCGCATTCGTCTGGAGAAGCTCGGTTTCGTCTTCCAATTCCACTTCCTGCTGCCGGAGTTTTCGGCGCTCGCCAATGTGCTGATTCCGATGAAGAAGCTGCGCCGCACCCCCGAGCACGAGCTGAAGGATCGCTGGCGAACGATCCGGCCGTCATCCTCGCCGACGCGCGCACCGGCAATCTCGACACCCGCAACTCCGCCATCGTGTTCGACATCTTCGCCGGCATCGCGGAGCGCGAGGGGCGCAGCGTGGTGGCGGTCACGCACGATCTCGAGCTGGCGCGGCGCGCCGGCCGCCGCGTCCATCTGGTGGATGGACGGCTGGCTCCGGTTCCGGCTTGACGGCGGAGCGGACGCCACCCAGTTTCCAGTCCAGGACCATGTCTGCCGAAGCCGCACCCTCCACGCCCGAACGGCGCCTCGCGCGCCTCGCCTATCGCGCCGCGCACGCCACCCGCATGGGCTGGTATGCGGGGCTCTACCGGCTGTCGCGCCGGCTGACCACGCCGACGCCCGCCGCCCCGGGCGTGGCGGAGCGCATGCCGGGCCTGGCGCAACTGCGCGCCGATCTCGAGGCCTTGATCGAGCAGGATCTCGCAAACATCGATGCCGGGCTCTACCGCATGCCCGAGGACGTCCTCCCCGGCCCCGCCGCCTTGCGCCAGGCGGCCCGCTACATCGCCGACCTGCGCGCGGTCGATCGGCGGCGGCGCGCGAAGGACGGGCAGGAGGTGTTCCGCTCCAAGGAGAACGGGCGCTTCCCCCGCTATTACCTCCAGAATTTTCACTATCAGACCGACGGCTATCTCAGCCGGCGTTCCGCCGAGCTCTACGATTTCCAGGTGGAGGTGCTGTTCGGCGGCACGGCCGATCTGATGCGCCGCCAGGCGCTCGCGCCGATCGCCGGCCACGTGTGCGGGCGCCGGCACGGCGAGCTGCGGCTGCTCGACGTGGCCTGCGGCACCGGGCGGTTCCTCGCCCAGATCAAGAGCAACTGGCCGCGGCTGCCGGTCACCGGGATCGACCTCAGCCCCTTTTACCTTGCCGAGGCGCGCGACCGGCTCAAGCCATGGTCACGGGTCTCGCTCGTCGAGGGCGCGGCCGAGAAGCTGCCCTTCCCGGATGGGCAGTTCGATCTCGTCACCAGCGTCTTTCTCTTGCACGAGCTGCCGCGCAAGGTGCGCCATGCCGCGCTCACCGAGATGGCGCGCGTGCTGAAGCCTGGCGGCCTGCTGATCCTGGTGGACTCCCTGCAGCGGGGCGACAAGCCGGAATACGAGGCGCTGATGGACCATTTCCCGGCAGCCTTCCACGAGCCGTACTACGACGACTACACGCGCGACGAGCTCGAGCCCGTGCTGGAGAGAGCCGGGCTTGCGCCGGCAGGGGTCGAACTCGCCTATTTCTCGAAGATCGCGAAGGCGGCCAAGCGGGGCTGACGGCTACTCCTTTCGAGAGTGCGGCTGGAGAGTCGGGACAACACATTTGCGCGGTCGTCTTTGCGCCTCGGAAAGCGTTGTATATTAGAGTTGCTGGAAACTTAGGCCGGCGTGAGACCGGCCGGGGCCGGAGATGGCCCGCCTGGGCTTTGCGTACCCGCGGGACCGTCCCGAGCCGGAACTGGTAAGGGGAGGTTGCGATCATGAATGGCGCTGACGGCGGGGTCGGCACGAGCCACCCCTGGCTTGCCTCGTATCCGGCCAATGTGGATTGGCACGCGAAGATCCCGGCCAAGCCGCTCTATGCGCTGCTCGACGAGGCGGTCGCGCGTTTCGCCGACCGCCCGTGCGTCGACTTCCTCGACAAGCGCTTCAGCTATCGCGAGATCGGCGAGATGGCGAACCGCGCGGCCAAGGGGCTGGTGAAGCTCGGCGTCCGGCGCGGCACCAAGGTCGGGCTCTTCCTGCCGAACTGCCCTTATTCGGTGATCTTCTATTTCGGGATCCTGAAGGCGGGCGGCACCGTGGTGAATTTCAACCCGCTCTATGCCGAGCGCGAGCTGATCCATCAGATCCAGGACTCCGACACCGAGTTCATGGTGACGCTCGACGTCAAGGCACTCTGCGACAAGCTGCTGCCGCTGATGGCCAAGACGGGGCTGAAGAAGGTGATCGTCTGCCCGATGGCGGCGATCCTGCCCTTCCCGAAGAACATCCTGTTCCCGATCGCCAAGCGCAAGGAGATCGCGCGCCTTCCGGACGGGGCCCGCACCGTCTTCTACGAAGAGATCGTCGCCAATGACGGCGCGATCGCGCCCGCCGATATCGACCCCGAGGCCGACATCGCGCTGCTGCAATATACCGGCGGCACGACCGGCGTGCCCAAGGGCGCGATGCTGACGCACGCCAACGCCGTCGCCAATGCCGTGCAGCTCCGCCTCTGGGCGCCCGGCCTCGGTGCGCAACCGGAAAAGATCCTGGGCGTGCTGCCGCTCTTCCATGTCTTCGCCATGACCGTGGTGATGACTCACGGCCTCTTGCTGGGCGCGGAGATGATCCTGCTGCCGCGCTACGAGCTGAGGCAGCTGCTCAAGACCATCGAGAAGAAGAAGCCAACCGTCTTCGTCGGCGTGCCCACGCTCTATGCCGCGATCAACAACGCAAAGGAGACGCAGGGCACGAATCTGCGCTCGCTGAAATACTGCATCTCGGGCGGCGCGCCGCTGCCGCTGGAGGTCAAGCACCGCTTCGAGGAGCTGAGCGGCTGCGTGCTGGTCGAGGGCTACGGGCTCTCGGAGACCGCGCCGGTCGCCACCTGCAATCCGTTCCTGGGCGAGAACAGGGAGGGCTCGATCGGCCTGCCCCTGCCCGGCACCATCGTCGAGATCGTCGCCATCGACGGCTCGGACCGCGTGCTGCCGCCGGGCGAGCGCGGCGAGGTCTGCATCCGCGGCCCGCAGGTGATGAAGGGCTATTGGAAGAAGCCCGAGGAGAGCGCCAAGGCCCTTAAAGGCGGGCGGTTCCATTCGGGCGACATCGGCTATATCGACGCCGAGGGCTACATCTACATCGTCGACCGGCTGAAGGAGATGATCCTCTGCGGCGGCTACAACGTCTATCCGCGCAATGTCGAGGAGGCGATCTACATGCATCCCGCCGTCGCCGAATGCGCGGTGATCGGCGTCGCCGATCCCTATCGCGGCCAGACGGTGAAGGCCTTCGTCGTGCTGCGCGAAGGACAGTCGCTGACGAAGGACGCGCTCTGCGAGTTCCTCAAGGACAAGCTCTCGCCGATCGAGATGCCCAAGCAGATCGAGTTCCGCGCGAGCCTGCCCAAGACCGCCATAGGCAAGATCCTCAAGAAAGCGCTGGTCGCGGAGGAAGAGGCGAAGGCGCCGGCGGCGGCTTGAATTGCTCAGCCGCCGGAGGACCGCTGGGCGCGCCGCCACGCTGTCCAGTCGATCGCCTCATCCGAGCGGACAGAGAGAGCGGCGGGCTCAAGCCGATCGGTGAAGAGCATGAGGTTGAGCCCGCTCCAGCGCGCGCTCGGCACGATCATGCCCGAAAATCCGAGGAACTGCGCGGCGTCGCCGATCTCTTGGGTGCGCGCATACAGCAGCTCGGCGTATTTGTCGCCCTCGATGCCGAGCTGCTCCAGGGCGCCCATATCGGGCAAGCGCAGCAGCCGTTCCGCGCGCACGGAAAGCTCATAGAGGTGAAACCGGACCTTGCTCGGGAAAACCGGCTGGCGCGACAGGTGAAAATGGATTTCCGCCATCGCGCCTTCGCGCGAGAGGGCCGTATAGAGCACATCGAAGGTGCCGGGGTCCCAGCGCGCGCCGGACGGACTCCCAAGCAGCGGATCACGACCGTCCCTGACGATGCGCCAGGCGATGCCCTCGAAATCCTCGCGAGGACAGGCATCCAGCGCATCCAAGAGCGCAAGGTCGCGGGCCTTTCGATCCAAGATGATCTGCCGCTAGAGGAAGGCTCCGGCATCGAGCCGGTCGATCGCGGCCAGCACATCTTCGGTTCGGTTGGCGCGAATAAGGTCGATGGCGCGCTGGCCCTCCAGCAGGGGGTGGCGCGCATGCAGCCAGAGCCGGATTTCGTCCGCCGTATAGAAATCCGAGAGGCGGTCCACGACGAAGCGCAGATCGGCGATCACGGTTTGCGTATGCAGGCTCGGAGTGGCCTTTCCATGCGACCAGCGCGACACCGTCGCCGTGGAGACGTCTACGATGTTGGCGACGTCCTTGCCCTGAAGGCCGCCACGGTCCTTCAAATCGTCAAGAATGCGGGCGACAGCGCTACTCATTCGATGAGATTACGTTTCGATTTCACCTTCGTCAAACGTGAAATCAGCCCTTTGGAGCTACTTGACGTTTACGTAAAGGTGAACCATTCTCCACGTATGTCTGCGCAGCAGAAGCCGGATTCCAGCCGGGACGAGCGCTTCACCATCCGCGATCTGGCGGAGGAGTTCGGCTGCACGCACCGGACCATCCGCTTCTACGAGGATGAGGGGCTCTTGAAGCCCCGGCGCGAGGGGCAGGCGCGCATCTATTCGGCGCGTGACCGGGCGCGGCTCAGCCTGATCCTGCGCGGGCGGCGGCTCGGCTTCAGCCTCGCCGAGATCGGCGAGATGCTGGACCTCTACGACGCCGATCCGGGCCATGTGCGC
>JAREAF010000247.1 GCA_029240475.1 Rhodospirillales bacterium
CGATGCGGAGCAGGGTTTCATGGTCCGGCGACAGGTCCTCGAACCGCACCGCATAGCCGTCGACGGCGGAGTTGGCGTGCGGCGGCACGGCGAACCGAGCAACCATGTCCTCGGCCAGGATGCGGCCGAGCGCCTCCGTCAGCGGCACGGTTTCGATGCCCGCCACCACCTCCGTGCGCTCCTCGATCAGCGCCAGCGCATCCTCGAGGCTCATCAGGGCGCCGCCATGGGCGAAGCAATCGGCGCTGAGCTGGGCCATCACGCGCTCCGCGCCGGCAGTCCGCAGCGCGCGAGGATGAAATCGGCGATGGCCGGTACGTCGTTGAGATCCAGGACCGGGATCGAGAGCCCCGCCACCGGTCCGTCGCTGGCCACCGCCAGGATGCTGCGATCGTCGGGGGCGAGCAGCGGCTTTCCCGTCGCGCTCCGCCAGACCTCGAGCTTCTCGTGGCCCTCGCGCTTGTAGCCCTCGATCAGCAGCAGATCGACATTGGTCATATGCCTCATCAACTCTTCCGGCCCGGGCTCCTTTCCGTCGCGGCTCTCGTGCATCAGCGCCCAGCGGCGGGCGGAGCTGACCAGAACCTCGGTCGCGCCGGCCTGCCGATGCTCGTAGGAGTCCTTGCCCGGCTGGTCCACATCGAAGCCGTGATGCGCGTGCTTCAGGGTCGAGACGGTGACGCCTCGGCGCACGATCTCCGGAATCAGCCGGACCAGCAGCGTCGTCTTGCCGCTGCCGCTATACCCGACCAGCCCGAAGACGCGCATGGGGTCAGCCCACGCGCGGCTGCGCCTGGGGCTGCGGCTTGCCATGCTGCGCGCGCTCCGAGGCGCCGACCGGCGCGCCCGTCATGTGCGCCAGCCCCGTGCGCAAGTAGTCGTAGCCGGTGAACAGCGTGAGTATCGCCGCGCCCCACAGCCCCGTCTCGCCGATGGCGCGCACCGGAACCGCGGCCGGGCCGGCCTCGCCGACTATGAGAAAACCGAGCGCCACCATCTGAATGGCGGTCTTCCACTTGGCAAGCCGGCTCACCGGCACGCTCACGCGGATCCCGGCAAGGAACTCCCTCAGGCCGGAGACCAGAATCTCGCGGCAGAGGATCACCAAAGCCGGCAGCACCGCCAATCCGTCGATGTGCGCCGTCGCGACCAGCATCAGGATGACCGCGGCGACGAGCAGCTTGTCGGCGATCGGGTCGAGGAACACGCCGATCGCCGAGACCTGCCGCCGGGTCCTGGCGAAGTGGCCGTCGAAATAATCCGTGACCGCCGCCACCGTGAAGATGATGCAGGCCATCCAGGCCGCCGCCGGATGGCGGACGAACAGCAGCGCCACCAGAATCGGGATGGCCACGATTCGCGACAGGGTGAGCAGGTTGGGCAGGCTGGTCAGCATCGGCTCGGCTCTCGGACTTGCGGTACCAGAGTTTTAACAGCGATCGGCTCGCTTCAGAACAGCCATGGCGGCGCAGGGGACGCTGCCCTGCGGATTTCCCGTGCCCCATTGCTCGCGAATATGGGGATGCGGCCCTCTCATGCGCCGTGGAAATGATCGTAAATCTTCTTTGCTACCGTTTTGCTGATGCCCGGGACGGCCTCCAGGTCGGCCAGACCGGCGCGCGCCACGTTCCGAGCGGAGCCGAAGTGATGCAGGAGGGCGCGCTTGCGCGCTCCGCCGATCCCGCCGATCTCGTCGAGGACCGAGCGCCCGATCAGCTTGGACCGGCGCGCCCGGTGCGTGCCGATCGCGAAACGGTGGGCCTCGTCGCGCAGGCGCTGCAGGAAATAGAGCACCGGGTCGTTGGCGGCGAGCGTGATCGGCTCGCGCCCGGGCAGGTGGATCCGCTCGCGGCCGGCGTCCCGGTCCGTCCCCTTGGCGATCGCGGCCACGGCCAGGTCCTCGATCCCCAGCTCGGCAAAGACTTCGAGGGCGCCCGCAAGCTGGCCCGGGCCGCCGTCGATGAGGACCAGGTCCGGCCAGGCGCCCTGGTCGCGGCCAGGGTCTTCCTTCAGCGCGCGCGAGAAGCGGCGGGTCAGCACCTCGCGCGTCATCGCGTAATCGTCGCCCGCGGCAGCGGGCGCCCTCCCTTCGCCGCGGATCGTGAATTTGCGGTAGGAGTTCTTCCGGAAGCCCTCGGGCCCAGCCACGATCATCGCGCCGTAGGGGCTCGCGCCCTGGATATGGCTGTTGTCATAGACCTCGATCCGCTGCGGCGGGCCCTCCAATCCGAACAGGTCCGAGACTGACTGCAGCAGGCGGCGCTGCGATGAGGTTTCCGAGAGCCGCCGGCCGAGCGCCTCGCGCGCATTCGCGAGCGCATGCTCGACCGCCTGCCGCTTGGCCCCGCGCTGCGGCACCGAGAGATGCACCCGCCGTCCGGCCCTGACGGAGAGGGCCTCCTCGATCAGCTCTCGCTCTCCGGGCGAATGGCTCAGCAGCAGGCAGGGCGGCGGCGTGCGCGATTCGTAGAACTGGCCGAGAAAGCCCGCGACGACGAAGGCCAGCGCCATGTCCTTGTCGTGCGCCGGGAAATAGGCGCGGTTGCCGAAATTGCTGCCCCCGCGGAAGAAGAAGACCTGGATGCAGCTATGGCCGCCCTCCTGATGGGCGGCGATCACATCGGCATCGGCCAGGCCGTCGAGATTGATGCCTTGATGGGCCTGTACCTGAGTGAGCGCCCGCAGCCGGTCGCGGTAGCCCGCCGCCGCCTCGTAGTCCATCGCGTCGGCCGCCTTCTGCATCGCGGCGGCCATCTGCGCCTGGATCTCGCTGCTCTCGCCGCAGAGGAAGCGGCGCGCCTGCGCGACCAGCCCCGCATAGTCCTGCTCCGAGATGCGGCCGACGCAGGGCGCCGAGCAGCGCTTGATCTGGAATTGCAGGCAGGGGCGCGTGCGGCTCTGGAACACCGCGTCCGAGCAGGATCGCAGCAGGAAGGCCTTCTGCAGCGTGGTGATGGTGCGGTTGACCGCGCCGGCCGAGGCGAAGGGGCCGAAATACTCGCCCTTGCGGCTCTTGGAGCCGCGATGCTTCGAGACCTGCGGGAAGGGGTGATCGCCGGTCAGCAGGATGTTGGGAAAGGATTTGTCGTCGCGCAGCAGCAAATTGTAGCGGGGCGTCAGCCGCTTGATCAGATTGCTCTCGAGCAGCAGCGCCTCGACCTCGGTGTGGGTCGAGACCACCTCCAGGCTGGCCGTCTCGGCGACCATCCGCCGCAGCCGGTTCGGCAATTTTTGGACCTGCGCGTAGGTCGCGACCCGTTTCTTTAGGTCGCGGGCCTTGCCGACATAGAGCGCATCGCCGCGCGGATCGAGCATCCGGTAGACGCCCGGCCGGTTCGGCAGGGCGCGCGCATGGCTGCGGATCAGCCCGGCGCCGCGCTCGAGCGCAGTGCCTGCCGGCTGCGCGACGATCGCCTCGTCGACCGACACGTCCTTTCCATCCGGTGGGGCCATTCCCGCTATTTTGGCCTCCGCGAGGGCCCGGTCAATGAGGGGCTAAATCCCGATCGTGCCCTGCGGCAGCCTGCCCCGCTCCGCAATGCGGCAGATATCCACGAGAGCTGTGGATAAGCTTGTTGATAGAGCCTGCTACGAAAGGCGTGACCCTTAGGCAAAGCTGGTGAATCGCGTGTTTGCCTATTTTTTGGGCATATGGCGTAACGCCTTGAAAATTAAGAGAATATCCTATGTCAATGGCAAAGGAAGTGTCATAATTGGGTGAAGGGTACAAAGCCGGAGAGGCTTCGCGCAGCCCTGGCCGGTTGTGGGAAACGCAAGGCCGTTAAGGCCTTACGGATTGTTGTGACAGCGCGGCAACAAACAATTCGGAGCTCTGACCGGATCGGCTACTCGGGATCCACCCGGCGCGGCTGAGGAACGGCCCACCCCAGATGCTGGCCGCCGTCGAGGGCGATCATCTGGCCGGTCATGGCCGGCGCCGCGAGGATGAACTCCACCGCCCGCGCGATCTCTTCGGGCGTCGTGCCCCGGCCCAGAGGCATGCGCCGCCATTGCTCCCGGAACTGCTCGTCGGTCTGCCGGGGGCTCGGCAGTGTGGGGCCCGGCCCGATCCCGTTGACGCGGATGCGCGGAGCCAGACCCAGCGCCAGCGTCTGCGTCAGGGTCCAGAGCCCCGCCTTGGCCACCGTGTAGGACAGGAAATAGGGGGTCAGCGCCCAGACCCGCTCGTCCAGCATATTGATCACATTGCCCTTGGCATCGGCCGGCAGGCGCCGGGACAGCTCCTGGATCAGCACCAAGGGCGCGCGCAGGCCCGTCTCGATGTGCCGGTCCCAGGAGTCGCGCGTCACCGTCTCGATCTTGTCCATCTCGAAGACGGAGGCATTGTTGACGAGCAGCGTGATGGGCCCTAGCGCACGCTCGGCCTCGGGCATCAGCCGCAGGACTTCCTCCTCACGCGACAAGTCGGCTTGCAGCGAGATCGCCTCGCCGCCCGCCGACCGAATCTCCTGCACCACCGTGTCGGCCTCCGATCGCGACCCGTGATAATGGACGGCGACCTTCCAGCCCTGCCGTCCCAGCGAGAGCGCGATGGCGCGGCCGATGCGCTTGCCGGCGCCGGTGACGAGCGCGCCCGCGATGGTGGCGCCGGCGCCGGGGCCGTAGGGCTCGTCCACGGCCATCAGCGTGCCCTGCGGCGGCCTTTCGGCCGTCCGGTAGCGGCTGGGCGCCGCGCGCGCGCCGCCGCCTTTTCGAGCTGCCGGCCAGGATCGGGCACACCCAGATCCATCGCCTCCAGCCGGCGGATCTCGTCGCGGAGCCGCGCCGCCGTCTCGAACTCCAGGTCGGCGGCCGCCGCGCGCATCTGCTTCTCCAGGTCGGCGATGGTGGATTTGAGATTATGCCCGATCAGGTGCGGCGTCTCGGAGAGGCCGGTCCCAACGGTGACATGGTCGCGCTCATAGACCGAGCCCAGAATGTCGGAGATCGACTTGCGCACCGATTCCGGGGTGATGCCGTTGGCCGCGTTGTAGGCCTGCTGCTTCTCGCGGCGGCGGTTGGTCTCGCGGATCGCATAATCCAGCGACTTGGTCATGGTGTCGGCATAGAGGATCACGCGGCCCTCGATGTTGCGCGCGGCGCGGCCGATGGTTTGCACCAGCGAGGTCTGCGAACGCAGATAGCCCTCCTTGTCGGCATCCAGAATGGCGACCAGCGCGCATTCGGGGATGTCGAGCCCCTCGCGGAGCAGGTTGATCCCGACCAGCACGTCGAAGGCGCCCAGGCGCAGGTCGCGGATGATCTCGATCCGCTCCAGGGTCTCGACGTCGGAATGGATGTAGCGCACGCGCAGGCCCGCCTCGTGCATATATTCGGTGAGGTCCTCGGCCATGCGTTTGGTCAGGGTCGTGACCAGCACGCGCTGGCCCTTGGCGGCGCAGTCCTTCGCTTCGGCGATCACGTCGTCGACCTGGTGCTCGGTCGGGCGGATGATGCAGACCGGATCGATGAGGCCGGTCGGGCGGATCACCTGCTCGGTGAAGACGCCGCCGGTCCGCTCCAGTTCCCATGGGCCAGGCG
>JAREAF010000248.1 GCA_029240475.1 Rhodospirillales bacterium
CAGGCTTGGCGCTGTCGTCGCTGTACCGGAGCAGCGCCGCGCCGCCGGGCTGCCGGGCCACCTCCTCGCCCTCGCGCGGGCGCTGACCGGGAGGCGGGCAGCCGGCCGCCTCCCACAGATCGTATGTCGAGTTGCGGATGACCCGGTGCGGCGCGCGCGGCCAGTCCAGATCGAACAGCTCGGTATGGACGGTGTCCGTCTCGCGCGCGGCAAGCAGGAACCGCTTGTACTCCTCGGCCACATCGGCTTCCGGCGTGGCGAGGAAGCGCGTGCCGATCCAGGCGCCCGAAGCGCCGAGGGCGAGCGCCGCCGCGATGCCGCGGCCGTCGGCGATGCCCCCCGCTGCGATCACCGGCAGGGGCGCCACGGCATCCACCACAGCCGGCACCAGCACCAGCGTGCCGATCTTGCCCCAGACATGCCCGCCCGCCTCCACGCCCTGCGCGACGATCACATCCGCGCCGAGCTCGGCCGCGCGCCTCGCCTCCTCTGCCGAACCGACGGTGACCATCGCCTTCGCGCCGGCGCGGCGGACGGTCGGCAGATAGGGCGCCGGATCGCCCCAGAACAGCGAGATCGCGGGCGCGCCCTCCTCCAGCGCGATCGCGAGCCGCTCATGCTGGTCCCATTGCAGGCAGAGATTGACGGCGAAGGGCGCGCGCGTCCTCGAGCGAAACGCGCGCAAGGTGGCGCGCAGCTGCTCGGGCCGGTCCCAGGATGCGCCGAACATCCCGAAGCCTCCCGCCTCCGCCACCGCGACCGCGAGCCGGAGGGAGACCGCGCCGCCCATGGGCGCGAGAAGGATCGGATGCTCGACGCCAAACAGCTCCGTGAAGGAGGTGCGCATGGCTCATGCCCCATGATGGAACAGGCTCAAAGAAAAAGGGCGGACCCGAAATCCGGGCCCGCCCCCTCTTCCCCCGTGCTGAAGACGGGGTCAGGCCGCCGCGAACGGATGCTTGACCGTGTTGCGCTTCTCCAGGGTCTCCTTGGCCTTCGGCTCGCCTTTGACGGCGCGCTGGATCGCCTGCTTGGTGGCTTCGTAATTGTACTGCTGGATCTTCTTGTCGTCGGCCGCGTCCCAATGGATGAAGACGCCGACGCAGATGAAGAGATCGTCCGCCTCGTTCTCAGGGATCGTCCCGTCCGCGACGCAGTCCGCCACCGCCGTCGCGACCGCACGCTGCGCGGGTCCGAACATCTGCACCGCCTGCTTGGCGTTCTTGATGGTGACCTTGTTGAAGAGGATGGTGTTCGGCTTACAGAGCAGGTTCGGCCCGATCACCGCGAGCAGGCTGGTGAAGCCGTCCTTGTTGTTGGTGAGCGCATTGCAGAAGGCATTCTCCGCGGCGCTGCCGCGGGGACCCATGATCAAATCGATATGCGCGACCTCGTTGCCGTCGCCGATCAGCGATTCGCCGACGAGGGTCTTGGTGATCTTGGCCATTCTCAACTCTCCCTGAACAATGCTGTGAGCGGGGCATCGAGGCGGGCGTGCCCCGGCCTGTGCGTCTCAATTTAACCCCTGACCTGCGCCCGTTCCGGTCCGGAATGAGGAGGTAGGCCGATCATATCGTCCAGCCTGCGGGCCAGCAAGCAAGCAACGGTCAGGTCGGCGCTGGTGCCTGGATTGAGATTGCGCGATTTCAGCTTGGAATCGAATGCCAGCAGCCGCCGGCGGCGCTCGACCCAGGGTCCATGCCAGAGCCACTCCCGGTCGAGGAGGTCGGCCTCGCCGCGCACGGCCTCGGCGGTGGCGGCGCCGTATTTGCGCTGGATGTGGCTGTCCGCGAAGGCGGCCATGAAGCGCAGATGCACCGCCGCGACCGCCTCGTCGGCGACGATGCCCACGGCCAGCGCCTCGCGCAGGCGCGGCACGCCGATCTCGAAGATGTCCGCAAAGCCGGTGACATATTGGCGGGCGATGCGGTCGCGCTCGGCCGCGAGCGCCATCGCCTGCTTGAGGGTCACGGTCGGCGGGGCGGAGACGTCCTCCGCCGGGCTGCGCCCGAGCCCGCCGGGTGCAGCGAGCCGGATCGCCGCATAGGCGGCTTCGGCATCGCTGCGGTCGAGGGCCTCGAGCACCGCGAGGACCCGATCTCGAAGCGAGCCGCGCTCGGGCCGCCAGGCGGCGGCGATCAGCGGCGCGGCCAGGAGCACGATCCCGAGATTGGTGTTGAGCCCCACCGCCGCGCGCGTCGCCTCGACGGCTTTGAGGATGCGCTGCCCGACCCTGAGGCCCGGGGCGGCGATGACCGGGGCGGCCGCGCGCGCGCTCGCCTCGAACTCGGCCATGGTCATGCCGTGCCCCTCGGCGAAAATGTGAACATTGCCGGGCTTGAGCGCGCGCAGCTCGGCCAGGCACGCCTCGCGGAAAGCCTCGGCGATGCGGCCCGCCTCCGCAGGCTCGGGCGGCGCGGTCATGAGACCGGCGCCGCGCGCCGGGCCAGCGCCAGCGCGTCGGCGGCGAGGATGGGCGCGATCGGGAACGGGGTCACGGACTGCAGCCCCTTCCAGGCGGGCATCGAGTTCACCTCGAGGATGCGCCAGTCCCCATCCGGGCCGCGGATGAGGTCCACGCCCGCATGATATGCGCCCACCGCCCCCGCGGCGGCAATGGCGAGCTCGGCGACGCGGCCCTCGGCCGGGATGCCGACGCAACGCGCGCCCTGATGCACGTTGGTGATCCAGCCCTCATGCTCGCGCAGCATCGCCGCGACCGCGCGGCCGGCGCTCACCAGCACGCGGCAGTCGCGGAAGGTCGCCTCGGCGGGCGGCACGAAGCGCTGCAGGTACCAGATGCCGTCCACCGCCTCGGGCTCGGGGACCGCCGCCGGATCGGAGAGCCGCAAGAGGCCCCGGCCTTGCGCGCCGAACAGCGGCTTCAGCACCAGCTCGTGCCCGTGCGCGGCTTCGGAGGCGACGAGGGCTGCCGCGGCCTCGCGGCTCTGCACGCACCAGGCGGGCGGCGTCGGCAGGCCGGCCAGGGCGAGGCGCAAGCTGGTCTGCGCCTTGTCGACGCAGCGCTCGATCGCCGGCGCGGAATTGACGACGGCTGAGCCCGCGGCCTCCAGCCCATGCAGGATGCCGAGCCGCAGCGTCACCTCCTCGAAGCTGCCTGCGGCGATGGTCTTGACGAAAGCGAGGTCCGGAGGGGCCGCACAGGGCTCCGGCAGGAGGAAGCGCGCGCCCTCCTCCATCATGCGAAGGCCGCAGCGGCGCAGCGATACCGCCGCGGCCTCGGCGCCCGCGGCAGCGAAGCCATCGGTGAGCGCGCGCACATGCCAGTCGGCTTGGTCGGCGAAGATGAGGATGCGGAGCGATTTGGCGTGCTCGCTGATGTCCCCTCCTCCCTTGCGAGCCCTTTGCGGAATGGGTGGTCTCATGCTGGGGTGCTCGCCCGAGCGTAATTACCTCGCCCCGCGCCAGCGGGGAGAGGTCGGCGAGGGCGCAGCCCGAGCCGGGTGAGGGGTCGCCCACATTGTGAGGCGGCAGCAGTTCGCGCCCATGCTACCCCTCACCCGCCTCGCTGCGCTCGGCACCCTCTCCCCGCTCCGCGGGGCGAGGGTGTGGGGGCGCGCCTCGGCGGTATCTCTAACTCTGACACTCACACCCGCTCATGCCCGAAGGAGCGGTCGAGCATCGCCTCGTCCAGCCGGCCGGCGGAAAAGCTGCGGCCCGTCCCGAGCGCGGTCACCGTCACCTCGGCCGGGCTGAAGAGCAGGGAATCGATCTTGTAGAAATCGCCGTCATAGGCATCGAACACCTCGCGGAACGGGCGGCCATAGTCGCGCGAGGCGGAGCTGGGCAGCCGGCGCGCGAGCTCGGCCGCCTTTTCCTCCTCGCCGCGCACGAAGAGATGCACGCGCCCGCCATAGAGAATGGCGTCGTTGGTGCGGCCCATGGCGGTGCGGAAGGAGGGCGAGGGCGGCGGCAGCGGCGCCGAGCCGACCCCGTCCGCCACGTCCTCCAGATCGAAGCCGAGCGCATGCGCCTTGTGCAGCGCGACCTCGAGCACGCGCGCGACGATCTGGACCGTGCCGGCGAGGCTCTGCGTGGGCGTGCAGATGACGGTCAGCCGGTCATGGGCGATGTCGCAGGCTTCGGCCATCTTGTCGAGCACGAGCGGCGGCGGCAGGCTGCCGACCTCCAGCACGAAGCAGGCGTCACTCGCCTTGTCGGCATAGTCCAATTCCTTGAACAGCTCCTCGCGGCGGGCGAGCGCGCGGCCCGGGCCGGAGGCGAGCGCGTGGAACTTGCTCCCCTCCCCGCCCGAAAGGCCCCAGCCGGCATATTGGCTGCCGAGACAGGCCAGCACCGGATGGGTGGCGGAGACCGAGACCAGCGTCGGCCAATGCGCAAAGCCGCCGCCGCCGCCGGCGAGCGTCACGCGCCCGAGGCCGCCCATGCAGATCTCGGCGATGCGGCGCCCGGCCTCCAGCCCGCCCGGCGCGGAGATGCCGGCATCGACCAGCACCGCGCGCGACGGCGCGCGCTCCACCGCGACGCCAAGCGCGGCGGCGTCGGCGACGAGCGCCTCCACCAGCGGCCGCGACCGCTCGCCGATGCTGGGCCAGTCCGTTCGGGGCATGCGCAGCTACTCCTCCCGAAGGGGGCGCAAAGTATGCCACGGATCACGGCGGGGAAAAGGGGAGGAGGGTTGCGGCGGCCACAATGCGCCGTGGGGGATGCGGTGTGAGCGGCGGGCAGCTTGCGGCCGATCACCTGGCCGAGGTGCCCGAACGCGCTCGCCTGCCGGCGCTTGGTTAGTCTACGGGCGATTGCACGGTCGTCGAGCAAGCTCACTTCAAGCCGAACGGCTCGATGCCTGATGAGTATCGCCGGCTTTCCCCGCATCGAGCCGCGGCACCGATACTCTTAACTTGACTTCACCTCCGGTCTGCAGCTACTCGGCTAGAGATTCTGCTCTCGTTTGGGAGATTATGGTCGAGAGTTTCTTGAGCTGAATAAGTTGACGCTGGCACATATCCGGTTCGATGGGGCGTGTCCGAGGTTGCTTGAGTACCTGGAAAATCTCAGCACGGTTATTTTGTAGTTCTTTGATACAAAGTTGGGGGACGGCCCGCCTCTCCGGACTGCAAGCTCACGCTCCTCAACGCAGAGTTCCATCATCCGGCTCTCGATCGCAATCAGCGTTCCTTGCCACTCCTGAGCCGATCACATTCAAAAGGAGCATGAGCTGTCGCGTTGTGGAGTCCAGCTCGCGCCATATTCCCGATGCCCCCGCGCGATTGGAGGCGCCCATGGTTCGCGCGCGGTCGTTCTCCTTCTCCATTTTTTGACGGATAGCCGCAGACGCAAATACTGCCGGGAGCACGAGTGCCACACGGGCACCTCCATGAAGACGGGCCACCCGACACATCAGCATTCCGGTTGAGGATCAATGATATACAGAAAACTCAACTCAACTAGCGCCGTAGGAGCAAACGCCAGCAACCATGCGCCATTATTTTCCCACTCCCATGGAGCGCCGCTTACCCGCTGAACGCTATGGTATCCGACAGGGCCTCCCGGACACG
>JAREAF010000654.1 GCA_029240475.1 Rhodospirillales bacterium
AGGCCGACGAAGGCGGACAGGTCGGGCCGAAGTGGATTGTAGCTGAAGAAGGCCATCCGAACGGCCTCGACGATCGGATAGACCATGAAGAACAGGGCCGTGAGGACGAACGGCACCATGAACAGCACGCCGACGGCCTGGTCGGACAGCGTGAAGCCGCGCAGCCTCCTCGCCATCTACCCTCCGGTCGGCGTGCCTAAGCCGCGGCTCAGCCGATCAGGCGCATGTTCTCCTTGCGAATTGTGTCGAGCTCCCGCGCTCCCCATTTGGCTGCGTCGCGCGGGGCCATCTTGTCGATGACCACCTTCTGGACCGTCTGGGCGAGTACGGAGCGGCCGTGCACGAAGCCGGCCAACGGGTTGACCCCCTTCAGCATCTCATTGGCCGTACTCGACGAGTGCTCCAGCGAAGCCTTGAAGTAGGTGTCGACGGTCTTGGACTTAGACGAATAGAAGGGATGATTCTTCAGCTCCGCGGAGTCCGCCACATCCTTGTAGACCGGAGCCACATTCGGCATCAGCGAGTGGCAGTACTTCACCAGCCACTCCTTGCTGGTCTGCTGGTACGTCAGCGCCTGCTTCACCTCGTCGATGTACGGGTTGTTCTGCGCCGGAATGATCCAACCCTGGAAGTCGTTCCAGTTCGAGCGCCGGCCGGTTTTCGGATGGCGGGCGTGGTTGAACGCCTCCGTCGCCTCGAACACCGGCTTTGCCTCCTCCGCCGCGCGACCGAGGGTCCGACCCCAGTAGAAGCTCATGGCCGTGCGCCCATTCGACCGCCCCCTTCGGCATGAACTGGTGCAGCTCGCGAACAAACTCGAGCGCCTCCGCCGTCTCTGCGCTGTCGAACGTCACCTCGAACTTGTTCTCCTGCGCAAACATGCGCCCGCCGGCCTGATGAAGCAGGGCGGCGAAGTGGTAGTCGGTGCAGAGATTGCGGCCGAGCGCCATGCAAATGCCCGCCACCTCGGGCTTCTTCTGGCTGATCGTCCGAGCCACGTTGGCGAGATCGATCCAGGTCCAGGTGTCCGGATCAGTCAAGCCGAGCTCCCGGGTAATGTCGGTGCGGACCAGCAGGAGGTGCGGCTGATGGTGGGCCGGGATTACGTACTGCTTGCCCTTCCAGGCTCCCCAGAAGTCCCACTTGAGCCCCGGTACCAGGCGGTCTCGTCCGACCTTGTCGGCGACGTCGTCGAGCGGCACGAGGAGCTCCTCGGCCATCAGCTGCATGGCCAGCGGCGACTCGACGCTGATGAGCGCTGGCGGTCTGCGCGCGGCGAGATCCGTCATCAGCTTCACGTAGACCCCGTCCCACGGAATGGTCTCGATCTCAAACTTCAGGCCCGGCGCGTTTTTCTGAGCCCACTCGTTCATAGCGGCGACCGCTACGCCCCCGTATGGGCCCGGCTCTCCCCAAACTCGCACGGTTCCGCTCTTCGTCGACTGGGCGAGGGACGCTCCAGCGAAGGTACCTAGCAGGCCGGTGGCGGCGGTCCCCGCAAGAAATTCCCGGCGCTTGATCGTCATGTTGTCCTCCCGATTGTTGCCTGACTAGTCGCCGCTCGCCCGAGCTCTTTGCGCGTAGCGCTGCGCACGAACGTCAGCGGTGATCTCGTGGGCCAGCATGCCCTCGGTGTGGCACATGCGGCCAATGATCGGCGCGATGCGTTGGCTCGCTTCCTGAGTCAAGCGCTGGTAGGTGACGGTCTTCAGGAACTTCCCGACCCAGAGCCCGCCGGTGTATCGCGCCGCGCGACCGGTCGGCAGAGTGTGGTTGGTGCCGACGCCCTTGTCGCCGTAGGCGACCGTGCTTTCCTCGCCCACGAACAAGCTGCCGTAGTTTCCCAGGCGCGACAGGTAGTAGTCGTCGTGCCGCGTCTGAAGCTCGAGATGCTCCGGCGCATATTCATCGGACAGTGCGATGGCGGCGTCGTCATCCTCGACCACCGCGACCTCGCCCCAGCGGCGCCACGCCGCTCCGGCGACATCCGCGGTCGGCAGAGTGAGGAGCTGGCGCTCGATTTCGTTCAGCACCTCGCGACCGAATCTCTCGGAACTTGTGATGAGCCAGGCCGGGCTGTCGGGCCCGTGCTCGGCCTGTCCGAGCAGGTCAGTTGCCACGAGCGCCGGATCAGCGGTCTCGTCCGCGATGATCAGGATCTCCGTCGGACCCGCCGGCAGGTCGATGCCGACTCGGCCGAAGAGCTGGCGCTTGGCTTCCGCTACGTAGGCATTGCCAGGCCCGGTGATCATGTCAACCGCCTTCATGCCCACACATCCGTACGCCATAGACGCGAACGCCTGCACGCCGCCGATGGTGTAGATCTCGTCCGCTCCCGATTCGGCCCAAACTCGTAAAGAGACTCTCGCTGGCGCTTTGCGAAATCCGTCACCTGCTTCTTGCAGAAGGCGAAGTCGTCCTTGAACATGGTGCTCATGGCGCGGCGGGCCGCACCGATCTCGTTGTCTGACACGCGGAAGGCCGACTTTGTCCAGCGGTCGAGCGCCGCGGCATAGCGCCTGACTGCCTCGTCTCGGTGCTGCTCGATGTCGTCGAGCATAGCTCGCACACGCTCAACGAGCTCGCGATTGGACTGCCGGGACTGTGGCTCGGCGCGTTTGAGATAACGAACCAATGCATCCACTCCGCTCAGAAGAACAAACACTCACGCGCGCGAGAGTCAACGAGGGCTGACCGCACGGCGTATGCGTATAGCAGAACCAAGGTGCGGTGGTCCTGTAACACGACTCGGAACACCAGACGCGGGACCATTTCTCGGCGTAGCCGCTCCGACCTCGACCCAAGCTCAAGAGGGACGGAACCGGGCGGGGAGAGGAGCCCGATCCGGGCGCGGGGTACGCGAGCCACATGAGCGTAGGCGAGCCATGGCCACGCCAATGGTGTGCAGCCGCTCGAATGCAAGATAACGAGACTTGTCTTGCATTCGCGAGCACCTGCAGGCCAGGGGGCTTGACGCTTAGAAGCTCAGAGCGGCCGCCTAACTTTCGTTC
>JAREAF010000249.1 GCA_029240475.1 Rhodospirillales bacterium
CGGCGCTCGGGAGCGGCTGCACCAGCGGCCACGGGGTCTGCGGCCTCGCGCGCCTGTCGCCGCGCTCGCTGGTCGCGACGCTGACCTTCATGGCGGTCGGCATCGCCACCGTCTTCGTCACCCGGCATGTGATCGGAGGCTGAACCAATGAAGAAAATTCTCTCGGGCCTCGCGGCCGGTCTCGTCTTCGGCATCGGCCTGACCATCGCGCAGATGACCAACCCGGCGAAGGTCCTCGCCTTCCTCGACCTGTTCGGGGCTTGGGACCCGAGCCTCGCCTTCGTCATGGGCGGCGCGGTCGTCGTGACATTCGTGGGCTTCCGCCTGCTGCGCACGCGCGCCGCGCCGGTCTGCGATACCGCCATGCAATGGCCGACGGCCGCCGCGATCGATGCGCGGCTGATCGGAGGCGCGGCCCTGTTCGGGCTCGGCTGGGGGCTTGTCGGGTTATGCCCCGGCCCTGCCATCGCCTCGCTGGGCATCGCCCCGCAGCGGACGGTCCTGTTCGTGGCCTGGATGGTGATTGGGATGGCGCTGGTGCGCTGGTTCGTCGAGCGCCGGCCGGTCACGGCGGCGACGGTGTAAGACCCCCTCTCCCGCGAAGCGGGGAGAGGGAGGGGCCCGTCGCGCCAGCGACAGGAGGGTGAGGGAGGTCCAGCCGCCGTCACCCGGCTCGCTTACGCTCGCCGACCTCTCCCTTCCCTGGAAGAGAGAGGCGATAAGGGGCGGCCCCAAGCCAATCTGAGACGCCGTGCCGCTTTTTCCGGCGGCCGGGCGGGGCGTATGCTCGGGCCGCCCTGAATGCCCATTAGGAGACCCCAAGAATGGCCGCCGAGCTTCCCTCCAGCGCGCGCGTCGTCATCATCGGCGGCGGCGCCGTCGGCTGCAGCGCGCTCTATCACCTCGCCAAGCTCGGCTGGACCGACGCGCTGCTGCTGGAGAAGAACGAGCTGACCTCCGGCTCGACCTGGCACGCCGCCGGCAACTGCCCGAACTTCTCGGGCAATTGGGGCATCATGAAGCTGCAGAACTACTCGACGCGGCTTTATGCCCGCCTCGGCGACGAGGTCGGCTATCCGATGAACTATCACGTCACCGGCTCCGTCCGCCTCGCGCATACCCGAAGCCGGATGGAGGAGTTCCGCCACGTGGTCGGCATGGCGGAGTATCAAGGCATCGAACTCGCCATGATGAACCCGGCCGAGATCAAGGAGCGCTACCCCTTCATCGAGTGGCACGACGTGCTGGGCGGGCTCTGGGACCCGACCGACGGCGACATCGACCCGGCGCAGCTGACGCAGGCCTTTGCCAAAGGCGCGCGCGACATGGGCGCGCGCATCGTGCGCTTCTGCCCCGTCACCGGCATCCGCCGCGAGAAGGGCGAGTGGGTCGTTTCCACGCCCAAGGGCGAGGTGCGCGCCGAGATCGTCGTCAACGCCGCCGGCTACCGCGCGCCGGAGATCGGCGCCATGGTCGGTCGCGACGTGCCGTCCACGGCGATGGCGCACCAGTATCTCATCACCGAGCAGATTCCGGAGCTGGCGCAGCGCAAGGAGAAGCTGCCGCTCCTGCGCGACCCGGACACCAGCTACTACCTGCGCCAGGAGCGCGATGGCCTCTTGCTTGGCCCCTATGAATGGGACTGCAGGGCCATGTGGCTCGATGGCATGCCGGAGGATTTCTCCTTCCAGCTCTGGGGCGACGACCTCGAGCGGCTTGAGCGCTATATCGAGGATGCCTGCCGGCGCGTGCCGATCCTGGGCTCGGTCGGCATCACCCGCGTCATCAACGGGCCGATCCCCTACACGCCGGACGGCAACCCGCTGATCGGACCGGCGCCGGGGCTGCCGAACTTCTACGAGGCCTGCGTCTTCTCCTTCGGCATCGTGCAGGCGGGCGGCTCGGGCAAGGCGCTCGCCGAGTGGATCGTCGAGGGCGAGCCGGAATGGGACCTCTGGTCTCTCGACCCGCGCCGCTACACCGGCTACGTGACCAAGTCCTTCGTCACCGCGCAGGCGATCGAGCTCTATCAGAACGAATATGCGATCGGCTTCCCGACCCTGGAGCGGCAGGCTGGCCGGCCGGCCAAGGTCTCGTCCGCCTATGGCCTGCTCAGGGGCAAGGGCGCGGTCATGGCCGCGCGGGGCGGCTGGGAGCGCGCGGTGTGGTTCCCGCGGCCCGGCGACAATGCGAAGGAGCCGGCGAGCTTCCATCACGGCACCTGGTTCGAGGCTGTCGGCGAGGAGTGCCGCGCGGTCCAGAACGCCGCCGGCATCCTCGACCTCTCCGGCATCTCGCGTTTTGAGGTGACGGGACCGGGCGCGACGGCCTGGCTGGATGGGCTGATCGTCACGCGCCTGCCGCGCGCGGGGCGCTGCGGCCTCGGCTATTTCCTGTCGCCCAGGGGCGGCGTGCTCGCCGAGGCGGCGATCGCCGCGCTGGCGCCGGACCGCTTCTGGATCATGTCGGGCGCGGGCGCGGAATGGCACGACCAGGACTGGCTGACGCGGCACCTGCCGCAGGACGGCAGCGTGCGGCTCGCCAACCTCACTCCCGCCTACGACACGCTGGTGCTGGCGGGGCCGAAGTCGCGCGACATCCTGGCGCGCGTGACCGACGCCAACCTCTCCACCGCAGCATTCCCCTGGATGGCGTTGCGTCCGATCACCATCGGCTCGGCCCCGGTCACGGCCATGCGCATGACCGAGACCGGCGAGCTCGGCTACGAGCTGCATCTGCCGATGGAATATGCGGCCGCGGTCTATGAGGCGCTGATGGCGGCGGGGGCGGATCTGGGCCTCAAGGATTTCGGCATGTACGCCCTCGACAGCCTGCGCCTGGAGAAGGGCTATCGCGGCTGGAAGTCCGATCTGATGCTGGACCAGCCGGTGATGGCGGTCGGCATGGACCGGCTGCTGCGGCTAGACAAGCCCGGTTTCGTCGGCAAGGAGGCGGTGATGAGCAACAGCGGCCAGCATCCGAAGCTCGTCTCGGTCCTGCTGCTGGTCGAGAACGGCAGCGCCGACGCGCTGCCCTTCGCCATCGTGCATGCGGGCGGAGCACGCGTCGGCTTCGTCTCCTCCGGCGGCTACGGCCATCGCATCGGCCGCTCGCTGGCGCTGGCGTTCGTCGAGCGCGCGATGGCGGCGCCCGGCACGCCGCTGGAGATCGACATTTTCGGCGAACGCCGCGAGGCGACGGTCGTCGACGGCGCCGCCTACGATCCCGACAACAGCCGCGTGAGGGTCTGACGCCATGGCCGATCTGCCGAAGGAAGCGCGCGTCGTCATCGTCGGCGGCGGCGTGGTGGGATGCTCCGTCGCCTATCACCTGGCCAAGCTCGGCTGGACCGACATCGTGCTGCTGGAGCGCAAGCAGCTCACCTCGGGCACGACCTGGCACGCGGCCGGGCTGATCGGGCAGCTGCGCGCGACGCAGAACCTCACCATGCTGGCGAAGTACTCGGCCGAGCTCTATGCGGGGCTGGAAGCGGAAACGGGCGTCGCCACCGGCTATCGCCAGACCGGCTCGGTCGGCGCGGCGCTGACGCAGGCGCGGCTGGAGGAGTTCAAGCGCGGCGCCTCCATGGCCAAGACCTTCGGCCTCGATGTCGAGGTGCTCGGCCCGCGCGAGGTCAAGGAGCGCTACCCGCTCCTGAACGAGCGCGACGTGGTGGGCGGCGTCTACCTGGCCAAAGACGGACAGGGCGACCCCGCCAACATCGCGCTCGCCCTCGCCAAGGGCGCGCGGCAGAAGGGCGCCAAGATATTCGAGCAGGTGAAGGTCACCGGCATCCTCACCGAGAAGGGCCGCGTCACGGGCGTGGTGACGGCGCAAGGCACTATCCGGGCCGAGCATGTGGTCAACTGCGCTGGCATGTGGGGGCGCGAGGTCGGCCGAATGGCCGGCGTCTCGGTGCCGCTGCAGGCCTGCGAGCATTTCTACATCGTGACCGAGCCCATCGAGGGCCTGCCGCGTGGCCTGCCGACGCTGCGTGTGCCCGACGAGCAGACCTATTACAAGGAGGATGCGGGCAAGCTCCTTATCGGCTGCTTCGAGCTGGAGGCCAAGCCCTGGGCGCTGGAGGGCATCCCCGAGGCGTTCTGCTTCGACCAGCTGCCGCCCGACATCGACCATTTCCAGCCGATCCTGGAGCAGGCGATGGGCCGGCTGCCGATCCTGGAGACGGCCGGCATCCACACCTTCTTCAACGGGCCGGAGAGCTTCACGCCGGACGACCGCTACCTGCTCGGCGAGACGCCGGAGCTGAAGAATTTCTGGCTGGCCTGCGGCTTCAACTCGATCGGCATCCAGTCGGCCGGCGGCGCCGGCAAGGCGCTCGCCGAATGGATGCAGGCGGGCGAGCCGACGATGGACCTGTGGGACGTCGACATCCGGCGCATGCAGCCCTTCCAGGGCAACCGCCGCTATCTGATCGAGCGCGCGCGCGAATCCCTGGGCCTGCTCTATGCCGACCACTTCCCATACCGCCAGCCGGCGACCGCGCGCGGCGTGCGCACCTCGCCCTTGCATGAGCGTCTGGCGGCGGCCGGGGCCTGCTTCGGCGAGCTGGCGGGCTGGGAGCGCGCGAACTGGTTCGCGCCCGCGGGCGTCGAGCCGGTCTACCGCTATAGCTGGAAACGCCAGAACTGGTTCGAGCACAGCGCGGCCGAGCACAAGGCGGTGCGCGAGGCGGTCGGGCTGTTCGACATGACCTCCTTCGCCAAGTTTCGGGTCGAGGGCCGGGACGCCGAGGCGGTGCTGCAACGGATCTGCGCGAACGACGTGGCGGTGCCGCCGGGCCGCATCGTCTACACGCAGTGGCTGAACGCGCGCGGCGGGATCGAGGCGGACCTCACGGTCACGCGCCTTTCCGAGACGGCATTCCTGGTGGTGACGGGCGCGGCCAGCGCGGCGCGCGACCTCGCGTGGCTCAGGCGCCACATGCCGGAGGAGGCGCACTGCACCGTCACCGACGTCACCGCGGGCGAGGCGGTGATCGTCGTCATGGGACCGAACGCGCGGAAGCTCTTGCAGCCGCTGACCGACACCGACCTCACGAAAGCCGCCTTCCCGTTCAGCACGGCGCGGGAGATCGAGCTCGGCATGGGGCTCGCGCGCGCGCACCGCGTCACCTATGTGGGCGAGCTGGGCTGGGAGCTCTATGTGCCCTCGGACATGGCGCGGCTGGTGTTCGATACGATCGTGCAGGCCGGCCCGGCGCATGGGCTGAAGCTCGCGGGGCTGCATGCGCTGAACTCCCTCAGGATCGAGAAGGCCTATCGCCATTTCGGCCATGACGTGACCGACGAGGACCATATCCTCGATGCGGGGCTCGGCTTTGCCGTGAAGCTCGACAAGAAGCGCGGGCGGTTCGGCGACTTCATCGGGCGAGAGGCGGTGCTGCGCAAGAAGGAGCGGGGCTCCACCAGCCGCCTCCTGCATTTCAAGCTCACCGACGTCGAGCAGATCGTCTATCAGAACGAGCCGATCTGGTGGGGCAAGCGCATCGTCGGACAGGTGCGCTCGTGC
>JAREAF010000250.1 GCA_029240475.1 Rhodospirillales bacterium
GGAATTGAGCCGGCCGGCCCTTCGGAGCAATATGCCGCGCCCAATCGCACGAGGAGGATGAATGGCGGCGAAGGCTCTCGACGCGGCCTCGGTCGGTCTGCCCAAGTTCGAGGTGCCGCCGGTCGATGAAACCGCCGCCCCGGCGGACCCCTTCGCCCTTTCCTCCCACCAGCGTGCCCGCCGCGCGCTGGAATTCGGCCTCGACATCGACGAGCCCGGCTTCAACATCTTCGTGCTCGGCGAGAGCCGCAGCGGCCGCATGACGGCGACCCTCGACTATCTGAAGAAGTGGATCGCCGACAAACCGGCGCCCGCAGATTGGATCTATGTGGCCAATTTCCAGAAGCCGCACCGGCCGCGCCCCTACCGGCTGCCGGCCGGCCAGGGCCGCATCCTGCGCGACCGCATGCGCACGCTGGTCACCGAGCTGAAGGAGGTCCTCAAGCGCACGCTCGAATCGGCGGAGTATGTCGGCGAGAGCCGACGCCTCAGCGACAGCATCAAGGGGCCGATCGCCGCCGAGTTCGAGGAGATCCGCCGCTACGCCCAAGGGCTCGGCCTCGACATCCAGGCCACCTCGCAAGGCATGATGATGATGATCGCCGGCCAGGGCGGCCAGCCGCGCTCGGCCGAGGACCTCAGCGGCGAGGAGCGCGAGCAGGTCCGCAAGAACATGGCTCTGGTCGAGGAGCGGCTGCAGGCGTTCCGCCGCGGCGCACAATCGGCCGAGGGTCGCTTGTCCGACGCCTTGCGCGCCTCGCGCAGGGACTTCGCCGACCGGGTCGCCGCGCCCCTCATCGACGCGGTGGCGGCCGACTATCCCACGCTCTCCCGCTGGTTCGTCGAGATGCGCGAGGACGTGCTGGAATCGCTCGACGCCATCACCGCCGAGGATGGCAGCCTCATGCGCGACATGAACGGCCCGCCGGAGGAGCGCTACAGCATCAACCTGATGGCCGATCACGCGGACGACAGGCACCCCGACGTGGTGCTGGAGCCCCTGCCCACTTACGCCAATCTGCTCGGCTCGATCGAATACAAGCTGATCAACGGCGCGCTCCAGACGAATTTCTCGATGATCCGCCCGGGCGCGCTGCATCGCGCGAACGGCGGCATCCTGGTGCTGCGCGCCGAGGCCATCGTGGACGAGCGCGACGCGTGGACCCTGCTCAAGGGGGCGCTCCGCGACCGCGAGATCCGCATCGACGAGCCGCACCGGCAGGGCAACGTGCCGATGGCGCAGGCGCCCAAGCCCAAGCCGATCCCGCTCGACGTGAAGGTCGTCATCGTCGGCGCGCCGCACTGGTATTACAATCACTTCGCGAACGATCCGGACTTCCCGGTTCATTTCAAGGTCAAGGCCGACATCGATTCCGAGATGGACGCGACCGCCGAGAACGTCGCCACGGTCGCGCATCTGGTGCGCGATGCGGCGCGGCGGATCGGCGCCGACTGCGAGACGAACGCCATCGCCTATGTGCTGGGGCAGAGCGCACGGTGGGCGGCGCACCGCGAGAAGCTCTCCGGCCGGTTCGAGCTGATCGACGATCTCTTGAGCGAGGCGGCGGCACTCATGAAGCAGGCCGGCCAGAGGCGCATCATCGCCGAGCATGTCCGCGCCGCCATCGCCGAACGGCGGCGCCGCAACTCGCTGGTGGAGGACCGGGTCCATGATTCGATCCGGCGCGGCCACATCCTCATCGATGTGAGCGGCACCATAGTCGGCCAGGTGAACGGGTTGACCGTGCGCGACCTGGGCGACCATGCCTTCGGCCTGCCCTCCCGCATCACCGCGCGCATCTCGGTCGGCAAGCTGGGCGTGGTCAATATCGAGCGCGCCACGCTGATGGGCGGGCCGATCCAGCAAAAGGGCGTGATGGTGCTGGAGGGGTTCATCGCCGGGCGGTTCGCGCGCAGCTTTCCGCTCTCCTTCTCGGCCTCGATCACCTTCGAGCAGAATTACGGCGGCGTCGAAGGCGATTCCGCGTCCCTCGCGGAGCTGTGCGCGGTGCTCTCCGATTTGGCCGAGCTGCCGGTCCGGCAAGATATCGGGGTGACGGGCTCGGTCAACCAGCTCGGGCAGGTGCAGGCGGTCGGCGGCGTGCATCAGAAGATCGAGGGCTTCTACCGCGCCTGCAAGGATCGCGGCCCGCTGACGGGCTCACAGGGCGTGATCGTGCCGGCCGCCAACGAGCTCAATGTCACGCTGCGCGACGAGGTGCGTGACGCGGTTGCCGAAGGCAGGTTCCATATCTGGAGCGTGAGGAAAGTCGGCGAGGCGATCGAGCTTTTGACCAGCGTGCAGAGCGGCGCGGACGCTAAGGACGGGAAGTACCCCCCCAAGAGCGTCTATGGCCGCGTGCTCGCCAAGCTCGCCGAGCACGACCGTATCCTCACGGAACGCGTGGTGCTGAGGGGATGACGATGCGCCGCTTGCCCTCACCCTCCCATCGCTGCGCGATGGGCCCCTCCCTCTCCCGCTTCGCGGGCGAGGGGCCAGGCGCCGAGCCCTCTCCCGGAACGGGAGAGGGTGGCGAGGGCGTCAGCCCGAGCCGGGTGAGGGTGTATTGCCGATGACCGCCACAACTCTCCGCTTCCGGCATCGCCACCTGCTCGGTATCGAGGGGCTGTCGCGCGAGGAGATCACGCTCCTGCTCGATCTCAGCCAAGCCTATGTCGACCAGAACCGGCGCGCGGACAAGAAGCTCTCCACCTTGCGCGGGCGCACCGTCATCAATCTCTTCTTCGAGACATCGACGCGGACCCGCACCTCCTTCGAGCTCGCAGGCAAGCGGCTCGGCGCGGACGTGATCAACATGTCGGTCCAGACCAGCTCCATCAAGAAGGGAGAGACGCTGATCGACACCGCCATGACCCTGAACGCCATGCGGCCGGACATCCTCGTCGTCCGGCACCCGGATTCCGGCGCCGTGAACCTGCTTTCGCAGAAGCTCGATTGCGCGGTGATCAACGGCGGCGACGGCAGCCACGAGCATCCGACCCAAGCGCTGCTCGACGCGCTCACCATCCGCCGCCGGCGCGGCGGGCTCGAGGGGCTGACGGTCGCGATCTGCGGGGACATCCTGCACAGCCGCGTCGCGCGCTCGAACATCCATTTGCTCGCCATCATGGGAGCCCGGGTGCGGCTGATCGGGCCGCCGACCTTGATGCCCTCCTGCATCGATCGGCTCGGCGTCGAGGTCTTCCACGACATGAAGCGCGGGCTCGCGGGCTCGGACATCGTCATGATGCTGCGGCTGCAGACCGAGCGCATGCAGGGCAGCTTCGTGCCCTCGATCCGGGAATATTTCCGCTTCTTCGGGCTCGACTACGAGAAGCTCAAGTCCGCCAAGCCAGATGCGCTGATCATGCATCCGGGGCCGATGAACCGCGGCGTCGAGATCGACAGCGAGCTGGCCGACGACATCGATCGCAGCCTCATCCGCGAGCAGGTGGAAATGGGCGTCGCCGTGCGCATGGCCTGCCTCGACACCCTCGCCCGCACCGATGCGGGCAACGAGGCGGGGAGCTGACCCGCATGGCCGAGCACAAGCAGCCGCCCCGGCCGATCCTCTTCTCCGGCGCGCGCCTGATCGATCCGGCGGGCGGTCGCGACGCGCCCGGCGACCTGCTCGTGGTCGACGGCCGCATCGCCGCGATCGGCACCGGGCTCGCCGACAAGGGCCTGCCGGACGGGACCGAGCGCGTGCTCGGCTCGGGCCTGTGCCTTGCCCCGGGCCTCGTCGATCTGCGGGTGCAGCTGCGCGAGCCGGGCGAGGAGCACAAGGAGACCATCTCCAGCGCCGGCGCGGCCGCTGCGGCGGGCGGGGTCACCTCGATGGTCGCCCTGCCCAACACCGACCCCGTGATAGACGACGTCGCCGGGCTCGAATTCGTCGCGCGGCGCGCGCGCGAGATGCGCAAGGTGAAGGTCTATGCCTATGCCGGAGTCACCAAGGGGCTCGCCGGCAAGGACCTCACCGAAATGGGCCTCCTCGCCGAGAGCGGCGCGGTCGCCTTCACCGACGGGCTCAACGCCGTGGCCGATGCGCGCGTGATGCGGCGCGCGCTGAGCTATGCCCGCACCTTCGGCGCGCTGATCGTGCAACACCCCGAAGAGCCGGCCCTGGCGGCCGGCGGACAGATGAACGAGGGCGAGCTCGCGACGCGGCTCGGCCTCGCCGGCATCCCGCCCGCGGCGGAGGCCATTATGATCGAGCGCGACCTGCGCATCGTGGCCCTGACCGGCGGGCGCTATCACGTCGCCCATGTCTCGACGGCCGAGAGCATCGAGGCGATCCGGATCGGGAAAGCGCGCGGCCTCCATGTGACCTGCGACACCGCCCCGCCCTATTTCGCCCTCAACGAGCTCGCCGTCGGCGACTACCGCACCTTCGCCAAGCTCTCGCCCCCGCTCCGTTCGGAGGAAGACCGCGCCGCGGTCGCCGCGGCCGTGGCGGACGGCACCATCGACTGCATCGCCTCCGACCACGCGCCGCACGATCAGGATTCCAAGCGCGTTCCCTTCGCGCAGGCGGCGCCCGGTGTGATCGGCCTGGAGACGCTGCTGCCGGTCTCGCTCGAGCTGGTGCACAAGCGCATGCTGTCAATGGTGGAGCTGTTCCGGCGGCTCGCCCTCGCCCCCGCCGACCTGCTCGGCTTGCCGCAGGGGCGGCTCGCGGTCGGCGCGCCGGCCGACCTCGTTCTGTTCGATCCGGAGCGCGCCTGGGTGGTGGACGAGGACCGCTTCCTCAGCAAATCGAAGAACTCGCCCTTCGGCGGCCGGCCGGTGCAGGGACGCGTGCTGCGCACGCTCGTGGACGGGCGCACCGTGTTCGCCGCCGAACAGTGAGGCCCTGACCCCCGATGCCCGATCCCCTCGGCGGTTTCGCCTATGTGTGGCCCTATTGGGCCGCGGCGATCGGCGGCTACCTGCTCGGCTCGATCCCGTTCGGCTGGATCCTGACCCGCCTCGCGGGGCTCGGCGATATCCGCGCCATCGGCTCGGGCAATATCGGCGCGACCAACGTGCTACGCACCGGCAACAAGGCATTGGCCGCGGCCACGCTGCTGCTGGACGGCGCGAAAGGGGCGGTCGCCGTGCTCATCGCCGGGCGCTACGGGCCCGACATGGCCGTCCTCGCCGGCGGCGGCGCGGTGATCGGGCACATCGCCCCGGTCTGGCTCGGCTTCAAGGGCGGCAAGGGCGTGGCGACCGCGCTCGGCGTGCTGCTGGCGATCGCTTGGCCGGTCGGAGTGCTGGCCGCGCTGACCTGGGTCGGCATGGCGGTGCTGACGCGGATCTCGTCCCTCTCGGCGCTGATCGCGATCGCTGCGGCGCCGGTCTATGCCTGGGTGCTGGCCGACCCGCAGCGCGCGCAGCTCGCGCTGTTCATCGCCGCGCTGGTCTGGCTGCGGCACCACGAGAACATCCGCCGGCTGCTCAAGGGGCAGGAGCCGCGGATCGGCGGCAGGAAGCAGAGCGGCTAGCGCGGCTGCTTGAACTGCTTGGCGAGCGC